>NZ_SMLD01000015.1:0-101512 GCF_004352805.1 Nonomuraea mesophila | reverse complement strand
GGAACCGGCCCGCCCCTCACCGCGACCACGCGCCACCTGGCCGGCCCCACGCCCGACCTCGCCGCCACCACGCCCTACCTCGTCGGGTGTGCGTCCCGTCTCCGCGCCCGGCCCGCCCTCCGTGGCGCCGGGATCGATCTGGGCGGTCACCTCCACCACCTGGGCGTCCGACAGCCGTAGCGCGTTGCTGATCAGCTCGTCCAGGATGCTGCCCAGCCCGCCCGACGGCTCCAGCAGCCGCAGCCCCGGCGGCACATCGACCGTCAGCGTCTGTCCCGCCGTCTCCGTCAGTGCCCGCCACCGCTCCACCCGGGTCGCCAGCACGGCGTCGAGGTCCACCGGCGACGCCGTCCGTATGCTCTCCATCCGCGCGCTGGCCTGCAGCGCGTTCAGCATGCGCTGCATGGCTTTCAGCTCGTCGACGGCGACGTCGTACACCTGCCGCCCGCCGCCGTCCTCGCCGAGGTGCGGTTCCAGGCTCTCGACGGCGAGCCGGAGGCTGGTCAGCGGGTTGCGGAGCTGGTGCGAGGCGTCGGACACGAACGCCCGCTGCCGCTGCACGGCGTTCTCGACGGCGTCCATCATGGTGTTGAACGACTCCGCCAGCCGCCGCAGCTCGACCGGGCCCGCCTCGGCGTCCGCGCGGATGGTGAGGTCACCCTGGGAGATGCGGGAGCTGGCCGCGTCCAGTTCCCGCACCGGGCGCAGCACCCACGCCGACACCGGCCAGGCGACGGCCACCAGCGCGATCAGCGGCAGCAGCCCGAGCCCGGCGAGCCTGGCCCAGCGGGCGAGGATGCGGGAGCGGGTCTTCGACAGGTCGGAGATCGTGACGACGGCGCCGACGACCTCGCTGTCGCGGCCCACGGGTTCGGCGACGACGAGCGCGGAGTCGTCCCACGGCGCCCAATCCCCCGAGGGTTCCGGTCTGGCCCCGGCAAGCGCCGCGGTGACGATGCGGGGCAGCGCCGGCTCGTCGCGGGCCGCCGCCTCGTACGCGCCCGCGGGCCCGAGCAGCACCGTGCCGGACGTGTCGATCACGGCGACGGGGATGCCGTACAGCTCGTGGTAGCGGGCCAGCTCTTGCTGGAGCGCCTCGGTCCTGCCGGTGGACAGGGCGGTCTCGGCCAGCGACGAGAACCGCCCGACGTCGTTGAGCCGGTCGACGTAGGTCTCCTGGATCTCCCGCTCGGCCACGGTGACGCTGAGCGGCACCCCGAGCGCGGTGACGAGCAGCACCGCGAGAGGCACCAGGACGACGAGCAGGCGACGGTGCATGGCGCGTCAGCCGGTCGGCTCCGGCCGGTCGGCCAGGAGCCGGTAGCCGACCCCGTGGATGGTACGGATGATCTCGGCCGGGCCGAGCTTGTGCCGTAACGCCGCGATGTGGGTGTCGAGGGTGCGGCTGGAGGACTCCCAGGTCGCGCCCCAGATCTGGTCGAGGATGACGTCGCGGCTGACCACGTTGGGCGCGCGTCTGGCCAGCAGCAGGAGCAGCTCGAACTCCTTGCGGGTCAGCGTCACGGGTGTGCCGCCGACGGTGACCTCGCGGGTGCCGACGCAGATGCGCAGCGGGCCGAGGACGACGGGTTCGTCCGGGTGGCTGAGCGCGCGGGCCACCCGGGTGCGCCGCAGGACGGCGTCGATCCTGGCGAGGAGTTCGGGGATGCCGAACGGCTTGACGATGTAGTCGTCGGCGCCGGCGCGCAGGCCGCGTACGCGCTCGTGTTCCTCCGAACGCGCCGTCACGGCGATGACGGCGGTCTCGGGGCGGTCGCGCAGCTTGCGGATCACGTCGAGCCCGTCGCCGTCGGGCAGGCCCAGGTCGACGAGGACCACATCGGTCGGGGCGGCGCGCACCGCCTCGGCGGCGGTGGCGATGCGGTGGACCTCGAACCCGGCCTGAGCCAGGACGGTCATCAGACCCCGCGCGACGCGGTCGTCATCCTCGATGATGGTGATCCGCATACCGGATTGTACGGCCCGGCCGAACGCCGGCGTTAGCCCGTTCTTGGGATTTCTCTGACATCCTGCGCATTCCTTGGGATTCCTCTGACACCATCCGCGTCCCTGCCAGCCCAGACTGAGGCCGCGCACTCACCGAAAGAACGCGAATGCGCACGAGGAGGCCGCGACATGAGAACGTCCAGCAAGTACCGGGCCACCGCGCGGATGATCGCCACGATCGGCGTCGTTTCGCTCATCGCCGCATGTTCCGGCAACGGAGGAGGCGGCGACGCCGACGCCGGCGGCGCCACATATCCGGACGACAACATCACGTTCGTCGTGCCGTTCAGCGCGGGCGGACCGACCGACACCGTCACCCGCATGATCGCCGAGCCGATGGCCGCCAAGCTCGGCGGCAAGGTCGTCGTACAGAACGTCGAGGGCGCGGGCGGCACGGTCGGCGCCGGCGAGGTCGCGCGGGCCGAGCCCGACGGCTACACCGTGCTCATGCACCACATCGGCATGTCGACGGCGCCCGCCCTCTACAAGGACCTGGGCTACCAGCCGCTGGAGAGCTTCGAGACCGTCGGGCTCGTCACCGAGGTCCCGATGACGGTCGTCGCCCGCAAAGACTTCGCGCCCGCCACGCTCAAGGACCTCGTGACCCACGTGAAGGCGAACGCCGACAAGGTCACCCTGGCCAACGCCGGCATCGGCGCCGCGTCCCACCTGTGCGGCCTGCTGTTCCAGACGGCCGCCGGGGTCAAGCTCCAGGAGGTCCCGTACGAGGGCACCGGCCCCGCGCTGACCGACCTCGTCGGCGGCCAGGTCGACTTCATGTGCGACCAGACGACCAACACCAGCGGCCAGATCAGCGGGGGCGAGGTGAAGGCGTACGCGGTCACCACGCCCGAGCGGGTGAAGAGCCTGCCCGACCTGCCCACCACGGCCGAGGCCGGGCTGCCCGGCCTGGAGGTCAGCGTGTGGCACGGCCTCTACGTGCCGAAGGGCACCCCGCAGGACGTCGTGCAGAAGCTGTCCGAGGCGCTGAAGGTGGCGCTGGCCGACCAGAAGGTGATCGACCAGATGGCCAAGCTCGGCACCGCGCCGGTCCCCGCGGAGAGCGCGACCCCGCAGGCGCACAGGACCAAGCTGGAGGAGCAGCTCGGCACCTGGGGCAAGGTCATCGCGGACGCCGGCGTCGAGGCCTCCTGAGGTGGAGCGCCGCCGGTCCTTCCCCGACGTCCTCGCCGGGGGAATGTTCGTCCTGCTCGGTGGCGCGTTCGTGGTGGGGTCGCTCGGCTACGAGCTGGGCACCCCGCTGCGGATGGGCCCCGGAGCCTTCCCGCTGCTGGTCGGCGTGCTCGTGGCCGCGCTGGGCCTGGGGATCGTCGTCAAGGGGCTCGTCGCAGGCGAGATGATCGTGTTCGGGCGGATCCCCTGGCGCGCGATCGGCGTCATCACGCTGGCGCTCGTGTTCTTCGGCTTCACCGTACGAGGGCTCGGGTTCGTGCCGGCGTCGGCGGTGACCGCGCTGCTCACCACGCTGGCCGACTCGCGTGTACGGCCCCTCATGGCGGTGGCCGTGGCCGCCGGGCTGACGCTGGCCAGCACGCTCATCTTCGTCGTCGGGCTGCAACTGCGGCTCCCGCTCTGGGGCCCGTGGCTGGGGTTCTGACGCGACATCCGGATTGAGGCATGGAACTTCTCGACAACCTCGCCCTGGGCTTCTCGACGGCCCTCCTGATCCAGAACGTCCTCTACTGCTTCGTGGGAGTGCTGCTCGGTACGGCGGTCGGCGTGCTGCCGGGCATCGGGCCGACGGCGACGGTCGCGATGCTGCTGCCGATCACGTTCACGTTCGAGCCGGTGACGGCGCTGATCATGCTGGCCGGCATCTATTACGGCGCACAGTACGGCGGCTCGACGACCGCCATCCTGATCAACCTGCCCGGCGAGTCGTCGGCGGCGGTCACCGCGCTGGACGGCCACGAGATGGCCAGGCAGGGCAGGGCCGGTCCGGCGCTGGCCTCCGCCGCGATCGGATCGTTCATCGCGGGCACGATCGCCACGGTCGCCCTGGCCGTCGCGGCGCCGCCGCTGGCCCGTGTGGCGTTGCAGTTCGGCCCGGCGGAGTACTTCTCGCTGGTGCTGCTCGGCCTGATCGTCTCGATCGCGCTGGCGCGCGGCACGGCGCTCAAGGCCCTCGCGATGATCTTCCTCGGGGTCCTGCTCGGCACGGTCGGCCAGGACATCTACACCGGCACGCCGCGGTTCGTGTTCGGCCAGCGCGAACTGTACGGCGGCATCGACTTCGTCTCGGTCGCCGTCGGCATGTTCGGCGTCGCCGAGATCCTGCGCAACCTGGAGCACGAGCAGACCCGCACGGCGGTCGTCAGCAAGGTGAAGAACCTCTGGCCGACCCGCGAGGACCGGCGCAGGATCGTCGGCCCGATCCTGCGGGGCACCGGCCTCGGCGCCGCGCTCGGCGTGCTGCCCGGCGGTGGCCACGTGCTGGCCTCGTTCACCTCGTACGCGGTCGAGAAGCGCATCTCGAGACGGCCGCAGGAGTTCGGGCACGGCGCGATCGAGGGCGTCGCCGGGCCCGAGTCGGCCAACAACGCCGCCGCGCAGACGTCGTTCATCCCGCTGCTCACCCTGGGGCTGCCCGCGCACCCGGTCATGGCGTTGATGGTCGGCGCGTTCATCGTGCACGGCATCACCCCGGGCCCGAACGTCATCTCCGACGAGCCGGCGCTGTTCTGGGGCCTGATCGCGTCGATGTGGATCGGCAACGTGCTGCTCGTGCTGCTGAACCTGCCGCTGATCGGCATGTGGGTGCGCATGTTGCGTATTCCGTACCGGGTGCTGTTCCCGATGATCATCCTGTTCGCGTCGATCGGCACGTACTCGCTGGGGTTCAACGCCTTCGACGTGTACGCGATCGTGCTCTTCGGGCTCCTGGGGTACGTACTGATCAAGTGCGGCTGCGAGCCGGCGCCGCTGCTGCTCGGGTTCGTGCTCGGGCCGCTGCTGGAGGAGAACCTGCGGCGGGCGCTGATCATCTCCCGGGGCGACGCGACGGTGTTCCTGACCCGGCCGATCTCCGCGGTGCTCCTGGCCGTGGCGTTCGCGGCGCTCGTCGTCGCCGTCCTGCCCGCGATCCGCAGGCGCCGTGAGGTGGTGTTCACCGAGGAGGACTGAAACCCCCGTCGTCGCCCCCGTCGTCGTCGGAGGACGTCAGGAAGTCCTGAAACTCGCGGTGCCTGAACTGGTACGTGGCGCCGCTGACGCGCAGCAGCCGGGCCTCGCAGGCCCAGTCGAGGAAGGCCCACAGGCGCAGCGGCAGCAGGCCGCGGGTGGCCGCGACGACCAGTCCGATCATCGTGCGGGCCCAGGCGACCGCGCCGAAGGCCAGGCCGAAGGTCACGCCGCCGATGAGCGCGTACACCAGTGACTCGACGACGTCGTGGGTCATGACGAACACCAGGAGGGCGGCCACCCCGCCGGTGAGGCCGAACGCCAGCCCGATCACCGGGTTGCGGTGGAGTGCCTCCCGCGGGTGGGCCAGCTCCGTGTCCTTGCTCCAGCCCCCGGTGGCGATCTTGAAGGCGATCCCGAGCGCGCAGGCGAGGACGAAGGCCCCGGCGACGCCCACAGCCAGCGGCAGCGGGCCTGCGTGGGCCAGCCGCAGCGGCGCCGACCCGGTGAGCGCGCCGCACAGCCCGAACCCCAGCAGGGTGAGAGGTTCGGCCCTGATCGCCTCGGACACGGTCATGCGCTCGGCTCCCCGCCGGCCGGCCGCGGTCAGCCCGATGACCACGCCCAGCGCCAGTCCCCCCGCGCCTCCCGCGGCGACGGCGAAGACGGGGCCGAAGACCCTTCCGCCGGTCAGCACGAGCCCGGCCAGGCCGCCGAACACGCCGGCGGGCAGTCCCGCCAGGGCGCCCAGCGCCGCGCCGATCACGCGCCGCCGGCGAGGAACCTCGCTCCGCCCACCGGCGGCGGACGGCCACGGCGACAACGACAGGCCGATGGCGATGACCACCCAGCCGGCCATGAGCGCCAACGTGAGCGGATCGGCCGGGCCGCCGGAACCGCCGGCTCCCGAACCGGCCCAGAACGCCAGCATCGCGATGACCGCGAACACCGCGCAGCCCAGGCAGTGCAACACCCGGACCAGGCGCCGGCCGCCGATCGGCCACAACAGGTGGGGGACGATGTCGATCGCCGTCAGACCGGGCGGCGGCCGGTCCGGCCCGGCGCCGTACGCGGCCTGCCGACGCAGGTGGCCGGCCAGGTGCACGAGCCACGACCGGACCTGGTCCGGCTGGTACGGGGTCCCGTGGGCGGCACGGGGCGTGAGGACGGTCGCCGCCGGCACGTACGCCTT
The DNA here is from genome assembly GCF_004352805.1 of Nonomuraea mesophila. Lineage (NCBI taxonomy): Bacteria > Bacillati > Actinomycetota > Actinomycetes > Streptosporangiales > Streptosporangiaceae > Nonomuraea > Nonomuraea mesophila. The sequence goes on along the minus strand of NZ_SMLD01000015.1, from coordinate 95,172 downwards.
CAGCAGCCGCCTGGCGATCGTCGCCGCCCCGTCGGCGGGGTCGAGGCCGGGATCCGTGCGCAGCAGTTCGGCCGGGTCGGCCCCGGACTCCACGGCGGTCACGGTCAGCAGCAGCCGCCACGGTGTGGCGACGGCGAGGTGCACGGCCTTGGCCGCCGGGCCGGACAGCGCCGCGTGGACGGCGTCGCGGTGCGGGGCGCAGGGATGCCCGTCCGGCCAGCGGGCGCGCAGGTAAGCGCCGATCTGCCGGCCGGTGAGGTTGTGCAGGTGGATCCTGGCGGCGTTGTCGAGCACGGCGCCGGCCTCGCGGAGCTGGGCGTGGCGGTCGGCGCGGCACGTCACGACGACCGTGCCCGGCCGCCTGCCGGACAGGTCGCTGTAGCGGTTGAGCTCGGCCAGCAGCCCGATCGCCCGGCGCGGCGGGCCGGCCGACGGCTCGGGGTCCAGTTCGTCCAGCCCGTCCACCACCGGCAGCACCCGGCGGTCCCGCACCAGCCGCTGCGCGTCCTCGGCCGCGAGCCCGAAGTCCTGCGCCAGTTGCTCGGCCAGCCAGGCCTCGAAGGGCCTGCCCAGGGTCCAGCGGGCCGCGTTCAGGCGTACCGGCACCTGCTGCCCCTGGCCGGGGCGTCCGCCGGCGGCCAGCACGGGCTCCAGCAGGTGCAGCACCAGCTCGATGGCGAGCACCGTCTTGCCCGCCCCCGACTCGCCCACGACCAGCAGGCGCCGGGAGCGCAGGCCGCCGAAGTACCGGCCGATCGACAGCAGGTCGTGCTCCGCCTCGCCGTCGCCGTCGTACCCGCTGAAGGAGAGCGAGGCGATGGTGTAGCCGCCGAGCAGCCCCTTACGCGCCCTGTCCTCCTCCCTGAGCACGCGCCGCGCCAGCAGCTCGGCCGCGGGGTCCGGGCCGCGGACGCCGGCGGTCCCCAGCGGGTCCGCGGCGACGGGCGGCTGGGGCGGCTCCGGCGGCTCGGGCGGTCCGGCCAGGGCCGTCCTGGCGGCCCGCCAGCGTTCGAGCTGCTCGGGGATCAGCTCGGCCGGGTAGTCGCAGTAGCGCAGGCAGGCGGTGACGAAGGCCCGTACGAAGTCCCAGCGCGGCAGCCGGTCGGACTGCCGCAGGACGTACGAGGTCGTGCTCTTCGGCAGGGCGTCGACCGTGGTCCCGTCGGAGGCCGTCGTCTGGCCGCCGAGGGCGCGCAGCCTGCTCAGGGACGGCTCGCCCGCCCACTGCCTGAGCAGGGCCAGCGTCCGTACGAACTCCGCCGTGCCGCCGGCCTCCGCGGGGTCGGGCGGCCGGAGCCGGTGCGCGGTCATCCTTCCGCCGCCCGCACCAGCGACCAGCCGAAGCTCTCCCTGCCGCGCCGCGGCCACCGGCCGTCCACGCATCGCCCCTCCAGCGTCTGGACGTGGCGCGACTCCATCAGGAAGTTGCGGGCCTGGTCGGCCGCGACCAGGTCGCGGCCGACCGCGATGGGCACGAACCCGTGCCGGGGGATGTAGACCCACCGGCCGCGGTCCCAGTCATAGGGGTCGAACCAGCGGTGCCGGACCGTCCCGGACACGCGCACCTCCGGCCCGTCCCTGGTCAGGACGAACGAGCCCTGCGAGCGCAGCAGGCTCATCCTGCTGACGTAGAACAGCTCCGTGCCGATGAACGCGTTGATCCGCGCGTCCCAGTAGTCGTGCAACCAGCTCGACTCCCCGTCGCCGAGCTGCCTCGCCCGCCGGACGAGCTGCCGTTCGAACCGGTGCTGGTTCTTGCGCTCCGCCTTCTTGATCACCTTGAACGAGCGCAGCCACCGCGACGACATCGTCCTCGACGCGCCTGCGCCGTCCATGAAGTGCTCCAGGAAGTCGGACGCGATCGGGTGGAAATCGCGCCCGCCGTCGATGATCGAACGGAACAACGCGACCAGTTCGGGGACCGGCCGGCCCGTCCGCCGGCGTAGGCCTCGCAGAAACATGCGCGTTCTCTCCATGCTGGGGGTGGGGCCCGCGTGCTGCTCCAGGTCCGGGTTCAGGGGCATGTCCGGCGGTATTCCTCCTCCCCCACGTGGCTCTGCCATTCCTCACGGGTGAGGGCGCGGCCCGCGTTGGCGCATGCCGCGGCCACCAGGTCGGCGGGCCTGCGGACGTTCCAGAGCCGCGCGGTCCCGTCGCCGCCCACGGTCGCGACGGTGGTCCCGTCCGCACTGTAGGCGACGGAGCTCACGCCCCGGGCGTGGCCGTTCATGGCGGTGCCGAGCCGCCGGTTGACCCGCAGGTCCCACAGCAGCACGCCGCCCCTCGTGGAGCCGGTGACGAGGACCCTGCCGTCCGGGCTGAAGGCGAGCGCGCTGGTCGTGCCGTCCTCGGGGATCAGGGCGACGCCGGCCGGGCGGCGGCGCGGCACGTCCCACAGCCGGACGGCGTCGTCGACGGCCGTGTAGGCCAGCGTCCGGCCGTCGGGGCTGAACTCGAGGTCGTTGACGAGCCCGCCGGCGGCCGCGGGCGGTGAACCGGGGATCTCGCGGCGGGCGGCGACGTCGAAGAGCCGTACCCGGTTGTCGAAGCCCGCGCTCGCCAGCGTCGTGCCGTCCGGGCTGATCGCCAGCCCTGTGATGACGTCGGTGTGGCCGGGGACGCGGATGCGCGGCCCGGTCTCCTTGCGGCGCGCGACGTCCCAGAACACGATGTCCTGGCCCTGCTGGACGGCGACGAACCTGCCGTCGGGGCTGAGCACGGCCACACCCTTGAGCGTCGGCTCGTGGGCGATCTCGCGGCGGCCGGCGACGTCCCAGAGCCGCAGGCCGTCCGTGCCGGATGTCACCAGCGTCCGCCCGCCGGGGGTGAAGGCGATCATGGCCACCGAGCCGCCGGCGTCACGGGGCTCGAGCGGCGGACCGGCGGGCCGCTGCGTGGCCACGTCCCACAGCCGGATCGCGGAGCTCTTCCCGCCGGCCGCGCCAGTGGACGGGCCAGTGGACGGGCCGGTGGACGAGCCGGTCGCCAGGGTTCGCCCGTCGGGGCTCAGCGCGCCGGCTCCTGACGCGGGCATGGAGGTCCCGGTCTGCAGGTGGACCTGCGGGTCCGCCAGGCGCACCACGCCGTCGTAGCCGGCCGCGGCGAGCAGCTTCCCGTCAGGGCTGAACGTCACGCGCTCGACGACGCCGACGTTGTCGGCGAGCACGAGCAGGCGCTCCCCGGCGGCCGTGTCCCACAGGATGGTACGGCCGCCGGCGCCCGCGGTGGCGAGCCGGGTGCCGTCCGGGCTGAAGGCGACCGCGTTGAACCCGGCGGTGCGGTCCCTGAGCACTTTCGTCTGCTTGCCCGTGGCGAGGTTCCACAACCGGGCGGTGCGGTCCAGGCCCACGGTCGCGAGGGTGGCGCCGTCCGGGCTGATGGCGACATCGAGCACGGCACCGGTGTGCCCGGCGAACGGGGCGCCGCGCCGGCGAGAGGTGGCGGTGTCCCAGAGCCGGGCGGTTCCGTCCTTGCCGGCGCCGGCCAGCGTCCCGCCGTCCCGGCTGAACGTCAACCCGAAGATCCTTCTCGATCGCTCGGGGCTGTCGTCGGCCCGGCCCATCGCGGCCCCGTGCGGCCGGCGCGTGACCGCGTCCCACTGCTGGATCACGCCCGCGCTGTCGCCGGTCGCGAAGGTCTCGCCGGCGGGGTTGTACGCGAGCGCCGTCACGACAGTGTCGTGCTTCAGCGCAGCGCCCCGCTCGCGGCGGGTGGCCACGTCGTAGAACCGGACGGTGCCGAGACACGACGTGGCCAGCGTACGGCCGTCGGGGCTGAAGGCCAGCAGGACGTCCGAGCACTCGTACTTCGCCCGGGTGATCGGCGCGCCGAGCTGCCGCCGCGACGCCGTGTCCCAGAGCCGCGCGGTGCCGTCGGAGCTCCCCGTCGCGATGGTCGAGCCGTCGGGGCTGAACGCCAGCGCCGTGACGCCTCGCGTGTGCCCGGTGAGCGTGCCACGGCCGGTACGGGTCGCCGCGGTCAGCACCCGGTTGGCGGCTTCGTCCGTGGGCGCGATCCGCCACGCCGCCACGGCCAGCATCGACGACAGCGCGGTGTCCCCGGTGACCTCGCTCTGCGCGGCGAGCTGGCGGGAGATCGCCACCTTGCGCTGGTGATCGGCCTCGCCCGCCGCGTAGACGGCGAAGCCGGCCGCGTGCAGGGCCAGCACCGTCAGCACCGCCAGGCCGGACATGACGAGACGACGGCGGCGGGTCGCCCTCCGTGCCTCTCGCGTGGACGCCGCGACGAAGCCCTCCACGACGGGACCGGGCGGAGGGAAACTGTCGGGGTCACGGGTCCAGTTGGGCCGGCTGTCCTGGACCGCCAGCAGCCGGGGGCCCCGGTAGAGGAAGGCGGGGTCCCGGTGGTTGCCGGCCCACTGCGCGGCGGCGTCCAGGAGCTGGTCGTACACCGCCTGCGCGGCGAGGTCGGGTTCGAGCCACTGCCGCAGCGTGGGCCAGGCCGTCAGGAGCGCGTCATGGGCGATCTCGGCGGTGTCCTCGTGCAGGGTGAGCAGGCGCCGGTCGGCGAACGCGGACAGCAGCGCCGCGGCCCGGTCCCAGCCCTCCTCCGAGCCGGCGGACGCGGCGGCGCGCAGTTCGGTCAGCGTCGCCCGGCGCCGCGCCACCTGACCTCCCGCGGTGATCACCGTCATCCGCCGGAAGAACCTGAGCGCCGCCTTGCGGTCCTCCGCCGCCAGCCCCGTGAGGGCCTCGTCGGCCGTACGCCGCACGGAGTCGCGGACCCGGCCGGAGTCCTCGTAACCCCGGATGGTCAGGGTGCCCTTCTCACGTCTCTCCCAGGTGTTGCGCAGCGCCTGTGAGAGCAGGGGCAGGGCTCCGGCCTCGTAACGGTCGCCGGCGTCCCGGCCGGCGCGCAGCTCGTCCAGGATGATCTCCACCAGGCCCGGTTCGAGCTCCAGGCCCGCCACGGCCGCGGGGCCGGTGATGGCCAGCCTGAGGTCCGGCTCCGCCATCGGCTCGACGATGACCTGGCCGTCCTGGATGGCCTCGGCGAATTGCGGGTAGGCGGCGCAACGATCCCAGTAGTCGGCGCGCACGCCGACGATCACCGCGGCGCCGTCGCGGCCCTCGGCCATGGCGTGCAGGGCTCGTACGAACGCCTGGCGCTCGTGTTCGTCGGTCACCAGCGTGAACAGTTCCTCGAACTGGTCCACCACCAGCACGAAACGCCCGGCCCGCGCGGCCGCCTCCCGGGGGTCGTCCCGTAATCGTGCGGCGTGCGCGTCGGCGGGCCCGCCGAACGCCGTCGCCCATGCCTGCGCGAGCGCGCGGAACGGCTGCCCCGTCGGCGTGAGGATCAGGCGCGGCCAGTGTCGCGATCCGGGGAGCGGCAACCGCCCCTCGGCCAGTGCCGGCATCACCCCCGCGCGCAGCAGCGACGACTTGCCCACGCCCGAGGCGCCCGAGACCAGGAGGATCGAGCCGTGCCGCGCCGACCGCCGTCCGAGGCGGTCCAGGAGGCTGTGGGTCGCCCGCGCACGCCCGAAGAACAGTCCGGCCTCGCCGCCCTCGAACGGCACAAGACCCTGGTAAGGGCAGACATCGCTGGAATGGCCGCCTCCATCGCGCTCCCCCATGGCGCTCATTCTGGCCAATCGCCGCCATCCCCATCAATCACGATTACGCCGGATATCTCACGCCATTCCACCCGTCCAATATCGTCCAATGTCGTCTGATCTGTGGCTTGAACAGCCGAGACGCGGATTCGATGGTCCTGTTCATCCGCACCAGCCAGGGCGACGAAGGAACGGGGGGTGTCGTGGTCGTGGATCCCGGTGCCGGGATGTCATTGGGGTCGCTGCTGCGCATGTGGCGCCGGCGGGCGCTGCTGACACAGGAGCAACTCGCGGAAAGGGCCGGTCTCAACGTCAGGACCGTACGCCGGCTGGAGAACAGGGGGTTGCCGCGTCCGCGTGCCACCTCCGTGCTGCTGCTGGCGAAGGCGCTGGAGCTGGACGGCGCGGAGCTGGAGCTGTTGCACGCCGCCGCTCGCGGCCGGCCCGACGGACCCGACGAACCGGCCGCGAGCGGCGGACCCGCCGGATACGACGTACGGGCCGCGAGCGGCGGACCCGCCGGACCCTGCGTACGGGCCGCGAGCGGCGGACCCGCCGGACCCTGCGAACCGCCGGCGGCCGACCCGCGGCCGTGGACGGTTCCCCGTCAGTTGCCCGCTGACGTCGCCGTACCGGGCGTACGGGAGCGCGAGCTGGCGATCATGATGGAGCACCACAGCGTCGTCTGCGTCGACGGCATGGCCGGCATGGGCAAGACCACGCTGGCCGTGCGCGCGGCCCACCGGCTCGCACCGTTGTTCCCCGACGGCCAGCTCTTCGTGGACCTGCATGCCCACGCCCAGGCCACGGCACCGGTCGATCCGGGCACCGCCCTCGCCCGGGTGCTGCGCGCCCTCGGCGTTCCCGGCGAGCGCATCCCCTGGCATCCCGACGACCGCGCGGCGCTGTACCGGAGCGTGCTGGCCGGGCGGAGGATCCTGGTCGTCCTGGACGACGCGGCCGGCGAACACCAGCTGGATCCGCTGCTGCCGGCCGGCCCGGGCTGCCGGGTTCTCATCACCAGCCGTCGCCGCCTGGCCTGTCCCGGCGACGCCAGGAACCTGTCGCTGGACGACCTGCCGGTGACCGAGGCGGTCGCCCTGTTCACCCGTCTGGCGGGCCGGGAACGGGACGCGGGCACCCCTGTGGACGTCCTGGTCGAGGTCGTAAGGCGCTGCGGGCTGCTCCCCCTCGCCATCCGCATCGCCGCCGCCCGGCTCCGCACGCACCCCTCCTGGGACGTACGGCATCTGCTCGACCGGCTGGCCACCGACCGCCTGGCCGAGCTGGTGGCCGGACGGCACAGCGTCGCCGGCGCGCTCGACCGGTCCTACGAACGGCTGCCCGCCGAGCACCGGCAGGTGTATCGGCTGCTGGGCTCGGTCGTCCGCCCCGTCTTCGGCCTCGACGCGGTCGCCACGCTGCTGGACGTGACCACGACGCAGGCGAGGCGGCTGCTGGACGAGCTGCTGGACGCCCACTTGCTGCAGGAGCCGGCCCCCGGGCGGTACCGGCTGCACGACCTGGTCCGCGGTCACGCCTCGGCGTTGTGGTTGTCGGCAGGGCTCAGCGGCTCGGCGGAGTGCGAGGTGTCGGCGTTCGAGGAGATGGCCGGTGTGCGGCTGGGCGCCGAGTGACCGCCCCGGTCCGTCCCTTGTTTCATGAAATTTCATTACACGGGCGGTTGCGCGGTCGGGGCATCCCCGCTGCTCACGACCGGCACCGGGTGCACCTGCGCGTTCCGTACCCGCCCGCCCTTGTTGACAGCCGGCGAGGCCGCCGGTGAAGGTAACAGTAAACCGCCGCCTCCACGTCGACAGGTAACACGGCGGTTGGGAGCGCTCCCATCATCCCGGACCATTTCGCCGGACAGACGGAGAACGCACGATGCAACCGCACGGACCCGCCGTACCCACCCGCAGGACGCTCCGCGTCCTCACCATCGTGGCCGCCGCCCTGCTCTGCCTGCTGCCGTGGGCCGAGTCCGCCTCGGCCCACGGCTCCATCATCGACCCCGCCTCCCGCAACTACGGCTGCTGGCAGCGCTGGGGCAACGACCACCTCAACCCCGCCATGCAGCAGGAAGACCCGATGTGCTGGCAGGCCTGGCAGGACAACCCGAACGCCATGTGGAACTGGAACGGCCTCTACCGCAACAACGTCGGCGGCAACCACCAGGCGGCCGTACCCGACGGCCAGCTCTGCAGCGGCGGCCGGACCGAGGGCGGCCGCTACAACTCCCTCGACGCCGTGGGCGCCTGGAAGACCACCGACATCGGCACCAACTTCCAGCTCCACCTCTACGACCAGGCCAGCCACGGGGCCGACTACTTCCGCGTCTACGTCACCCGCCAGGGCTTCAACCCCGCCACCCAGCCGCTCACCTGGGGGAGCCTGGAACTGGTGCGCGAGACCGGCCGCTACGCCCCGAGCCAGGACATCACCTTCGACGCCAGCGCGCCCGGCCGCAGCGGACGCCACGTCGTCTTCACGATCTGGCAGGCCTCGCACATGGACCAGGTGTACTACATCTGCAGCGACGTCAACTTCACCTGAGCCGCTGACAGCGAACAACCCGGCCGACGGCCCGGGTGCCGCCGCCGCCCGCCGCCCGCGACACCGCGAGCGGCGGCGGTGACGCACGTCCGTACATAGGGTGGGCTGTCCACGCGAGGACGCGAACCGGCCCGCCGGCCTCACACTTCGGTGACGTGTCTCGTCGAACGGGTAAGGACAGATGCGACCGAGGGAGACCGCGGCCCTATGACCACCCCATCCGAGCCGGCGCCCGCCCGCCTTGATCTGAACGAGATCATGAGCGAGCGGCGTCACCTGATCAACCTCGCCTACCGGCTGCTCGGCTCGCTGGCCGACGCGGAGGACGTCGTGCAGGAGACGTACGCCCGCTGGTACGCGATGTCCCGCCAGCAGCAGGACGCCATCGACGTCCCCGGCGCCTGGCTGACGACGGTGGCCAGCCGCATCTGCCTGGACCTGCTCGGCTCGGCGCGGGCCCGGCGTGAGCGCTATGTGGGCGAATGGATTCCCGAGCCGCTGCCGGAACACGGTGAGTGGGGCGCCGGCCGTACGGACGCCGCCGTGAGCGACCCGGCCGACCGGGTCACCCTGGACGAGTCGGTCAACATGGCCTTCCTGGTCGTGCTCGAATCCATGACCCCGGCCCAGCGGGTGGCGTTCATCCTGCACGACGTCTTCCGCTACTCCTTCGCGGAGGTGGCCGAGATCGTGGGGCGTTCTCCGGCGGCCTGCCGTCAGCTGGCCTCCTCGGCCCGCCGCCGCGTCCGCGCCGCGCAGCCGCCCGCGGCCCCCGTGGAACGGCAGGCCGGCATCGTCAGGGACTTCAAGCAGGCGTGGGAGGCCAAGGACATCGACGCCCTCGTCAGCCTGCTCGACCCCGACGTGACGGGCGTCGCCGACGGCGGCGGGGTCGTCGGCGCCGTGGCCCACCCGATCGAGGGGCGGGAGCGCCTCGCGCGGCGTTTCGTGGAGATCGCCCGCCTGGCGCCCGACGTGGTCATCCTGGAGCGTACGGTCAACGGCCGCCCCGGGCTGGTGGCCCAGCAGGACGGCGCGACCGTCGTGGTGCTGGCGTTCGACGTCGCGGGCGAGCGGATCAAACGCATCTGGGCCGTGCTGAACCCCGACAAGCTCCGGCCGTGGACGACGGGCTGAAAACACACCAGGCCGGTTTATCCGATTTCCTTTTGACGAAAAATTTCCGCGGTTACCAATAGCGTCCCGGGCGGCTAATCGCCGGGGCGGTCATATGCCTCCGGTCATCGTCTTTCGTGGGCGAGCGGCCGGGCGGGGGCGAGGAGCGTGGACAGGGCCCAGCGTCCCGGGCCGAGTACGGCGACGAGCAGGAACCCCCAGCAGAACAGCGCGGCCTTCTCCCCGCCGTTCTGGATCGGGAAGAGGGCCTGCGGCTGGTGGACGAAGAAGTAGGCGTAGGCCATGCTGCCCGAGCAGATGACGGCGGCGGCCCGTGCGCCCAGGCCGAGCAGGACGAGGACGCCGCCGACCAGCTGGATCAACGCCGCCCACCAGTCGGGCCACTGCCCGATGCCGGGCACCGCGCCGTGCGGCCCGCCGAGCACGCCGAAGAGCGTCGCCGCGCCGTGGCAGGCGAACAGCAGCCCTATCACGATCCGGTAGAGAGCCAGGAAGAGCCCCTGATTCTTGAGCAGAGAATCCACGGCGGTGTCCTTTCAAAGGGGGGTACGGACATTCGTGGGAGCGCTCCCAAACAGGTTCTCCGGAAATACCGACACATGTCAATGCCGGGTCAAACGCGAAGCCGCCCGGCCACTGCCGCATATCCGCGCCAAATGGCCGGACACGGACATCGCGAATATGCCGGTCCATGAAACTTTCATCCGCGCCGGGCCCCGCGAGCCGGCGCGCGACGCCCGCACGCCCCCGCCGGCCCGGGCGTTCCGGCTGGGCGGACGCGGGAGTGACGGGGAGGGGCCGCGACCGGCGTGCTCGTCACCGTCGGTCAAGCGGCACCGCCCGCGAAGGAGAAGGCACGGCGGTCACGCTGTGGCGCCCGGCGGCGCAGGTACCGGCCGGCCCAGGCCGACACCGCACCCAACCTGGGTCGTTCTAGTGCAAACGGGACATACGAGAGCACCTTCTCAGCCGCCATGACGAATGATCCACTTTTTCTGTCAATCGCATTGACATCGGCGTTATTCCGGCCGATGCTTCTCTCGCTGCACGCCCGTTTTTTGACCACCGCGCCCATTATCTGGGCATCCGGGAGAAGCCCACGCCGTGTTCGCGATTGATCGCCTGAGACCCGAGGCAGGACGCGCCCCAAGGTGCCCCGAAGAGGGCGGCGTGGGGCAGGCAGCCCGCATCGGTGGCACACCGACCTGCCCTTTCCTGCCGGCGAGAGCGAGCGCGCCGTGAACGTCCTCACCGATCCCACGACCCGGTTGCTCTCCCGCTGGTGCGATCTGCCCTGCTCGCCGATCGCGTCCTCCATCGCCCGCCGCTGGGTGACGGCGATGCTCGCCTCCTGGGAGCTCCCCCTCTCTCCCGCCAACGAGGCGACGATCGCCGAGCTGACCAGCGAGCTGGTCACGAACGCCGTCCAGCACGCGGCCCCGCCGCCGCCCGGATCCTCAGGGATAAGGATCAACGTACGGGCCGGCGCCGCCACGATCTGGCTGGCGGTCTGCGACCACGACCCGACCCTCCCCACCCGTCGGGCCCCCGACTTCTTCGCCGAGAGCGGGCGCGGGCTGTTCCTGGTGGAGGCCCAGGCCGACCGGTGGGGCGCGGTCCAGCACAAGAACGGCAAGTACGTCTGGTTCACCCTGCAGTGCCACGGCGGACGAGCCGCGCACGAGACACAGCCCGCCACCGACCCACCCGGTTGCCACGAACACTAAGGAGACAGCATGGCCCCCGTCGTCCTCCCCCACGACGTCACCGGCTCCGGGCCGCACCACGTGATCGTGTTGCACGGCTGGCTCGGCGACCGCACCTCCTTCCGCAAGGTCCGCCCCTATCTGGACGGCGACGCCTTCAGCTACGCCTTCCCCGACTACCGGGGGTACGGCGAGGCACGCGACCTCACCGGCGACTACTCCCTCGCCGAGATCTCCGGCGACGTGATCGCGCTCGCCGACAAGCTGGGCTGGGAGACCTTCTCCCTGGTCGGTCACTCGATGGGCGGGACGGCGATGCAGCGCGTGATGCTGGACGCGCCCGGACGGGTACGCAGGCTCGTCGGCGTCTCCCCCGTGCCGGCCTCCGGCGTGCCGTTCGACGAGCAGAGCTGGGCGCTGTTCTCCGGGTCCGCCGAGGAGCCCGCCAACCGCCGGGCCATCGTCGACCTCACCACCGGCAACCGGCTTCCCGGCGCGTGGCTCGACGAGATGGTGGCCGGCTCGCTGGCCGGCTCCACGGTGGCGGCCTACCGCGGCTACCTCGACGCCTGGGCCAAGACCGACTTCCACGGCGAGGTGACCGGTTCGGCCACGCCGGTGCTCGTCATCGCCGGCGAGCACGACCCCGCGCTGTCGGCCGGCGTGATGCGGGGCACCTGGCTGCAGTGGTACACCGACGCCGAATTGCTGACCTTCGCCGACGCCGGCCACTACGCGATGGACGAGACGCCGCTCGCGCTCGTGTCGGCCATCGAACGTTTCCTGGCCGCCTGACCGATCCCTTGGAGGGTTGCCCGTGAGTACGACGGTCAACGTTTTCGACCCGCGTATCTACGCACAGGGCATCCCGCACGAGACGTACCGCCTGCTACGTGACCACGACCCCGTGCACTGGCAGGAGGAGCACGAGGTCGGCGACTGGCCGGCCGGGCCCGGGTTCTGGGCGGTGACCCGCCACGCGGACGTCGTGCGCGTCCTGCGCACGCCCGCCGAGTTCAGCTCCTGGCTCGGCGCCACCCAGATCCGTGACCCCGACCCCGAGGACCTGTCGTTCATCCGGCGGATGATGCTCAACCTCGATCCGCCGGACCACGGCCGGCTCCGGCGGATCGTCTCCGGCGTGTTCACGCCGAGGCGCGTCGAACGTTTCACCGCCGGGATCGCGACGCGGGCCCGGCTGCTCATCGACGAGATCGCCGAGCGGGGCGAGTGCGACCTGCCGGTGGACGTGACCGACGACTACCCGATCCACAACCTCGCGGACCTGCTCGGCATCCCCCTGGCCGACCGCGGCCGGATCCTGGAGTGGACCAACCGCGTGATCGGCTACCAGGACCCCGACCACGCGACCGTCGAGCGCGGCCCTGACGGCAGGCCGGTCAACCCGCGCTCCCCGGCGATGCTCAAGGACATGTTCGCGTACGCCCACGAGCTGGCCGAACGCAAACGGCGCGAGCCGGCGGACGATCTCATGACGGCGCTGGCCACGGCCGAGGTGGACGGGCAGCGGCTCACCGATCCCGAGTTGTCGATGTTCTTCTTCCTGCTGGTCATCGCGGGCAACGACACCGTGCGCTCAGCCCTGCCCGGCGGGCTGGCCGCGTTGCTCGGCCATCCCGGTGAGCATCGCCGGCTGCTCGACGACCCCGGGCTGCTCGATTCCGCCATCGAGGAGATGTTGCGCTGGCATCCGCCGGTGCTGAGCTTCCGCCGCACGGCCGTACGCGACGTGGCGCTGGGCGAGCGGCACATCGCCGCGGGGGACAAGGTCGTCGTCTTCCACGGCGCCGCCAACTTCGACGAGCGGCGTTTCCCCGAGCCGATGCGGTTCGACATCACGCGCCGGCCCAACGATCACGTCGCGTTCGGCGACGGGCCGCACGTGTGCCTCGGCGCCCACTTCGCCCGGCTGCAACTGCGCACGTTCTACCGGGAGCTGCTGTGGCGGCTGCCGGACCTGCGGCCGGCCGGGCCTCCCGAACGGCTGGTGTCGAACTTCATCGGCGGCATCAAGCACCTGCCGCTGACCTACACCCCTTCACCTCGCCTGGGGGCCTCATGACCGCCGACCGCCCCGGTGCCGCGGGCTCGAAGACGATCGACACCGGACTGCGGCTGCTGGAGATCCTCAAGGACCACCCTGACGGGCTGACGATCACCGAGCTCGCGCAGCTGGCCGGGATCCACCGCAACGCGGTCTCCCGCCACCTCGTCGCGCTCGGCAAGCACCGGCTGGCCGCCAGGGTCGGCAACCGCTTCACCCTGGGGCTCGGCATCGTCGAGCTCAACGCCGCCGTACGGCACCGGCTGCGCACCGCCGCCTCCGCGGCGTTGCAGGTGCTGGCCGACACGTGCAACGCCACCGCGTTCATCACGGTGCTCGACATCGACGAGAGCCAGGCGGTCGTGCTCACCGTGGCCGAGCCCCGCGCCTCGCGCATCCACGTCACCTACCGCGCGGGCACCCGGCACGCCGCGAACCGGGGCGCTTCGGGTATCGCGATCCTCGCGGGCCGCCCTCCGCGCGACGGCGAGCGCCCCGAGATAGCGCAGGCGCGCGCCGCCGGCTACTCGGTCACCGAGGGCGAGCTGCAGCCGGGAGCGTGGGGTGTCGCCGCCCCGATCTCCATCGCGGGGCGGCCTGCCGACGCGAGCGTGGGCATGGTGACCATCGGGGAGCGGGACGCGGACGAGATCGCCCCCATCGTGCTCGGCGCCGCCCGGGAGATCGCCGGGTTCCTCTAGCGGCGGCCGCGCGCCCTGCCTAGCAGGTGACGACCTTCTGGTATTTCCCCCAGTAGTTGTGCCGGCGCATCTGCCCCTGCTTCAGGCTCCAGCAGGGCGAGTCCTTGCCGAGCCTGATGACGATCTTCACTCGTACGGTCCTGCCGCAGGAACGGTTCTTGACGAACGCGAACCCGCCCAGGTCGGCGTGCGACCGTCCGACGCACGCCGGCGCCGTGCCGCCGGCCTGCGCGGTCTGAGCGGAGGCCGGCCCGGCTCCGGTGAGCGCCAGGCCGGCTCCGAGAGCTGCTACGGATATTGCTTGGAGAATCTTCATGGCAGGAGTATCCGCACGCGCCCGTTGAGGATGTGTTGAGCGCGCGTTGACGTCACCGTTCGGAGGCGGCGGTCCTCAGCTGGACCTGCCGCACCCGCTCCACGTCCAGCTTGGTCGAGCGGTCGAACCGGTAGATGCCGTTCTCCTCCTGGAACACGTCGGTCAGCTGGGTGTAGCAGTAGCCGAACATGTCGGGGTTGTCCAGCAGCACCCCGGTCAACCCGGCGAACCGCTCGTGGAACTCGTCCTCGGTCCGCACCCGCTGCCCGTACCCCCAGGACGTCTGCCGGTCCGCCCTCTGCGCGGTCCCGGCCAGCTCGGGGTTCCACCAGATTCCGCCGTACTCGCTGACGAAGTACGGCTGTCCCCGGTAGGCCACGGAGATGGGCTGCCCGTCGAGGTCGTTGACGAACGGCTCGTCCTTGCTCAGGCCGGACATCAGCCCGGCGAAGGTCGCGGGCTCCTGTTCGTAATTGTGTGAATCGTAGATATCGGTTTCCAGCACGCGGTGGCTGTAGCCGGAGGCGTCGATGACCGGGCGGGTGGGGTCGGCGAGCTTCGTGGCCAGGAACATGCCGCGGGTGACGTCGTCGAGCTGGGCGACGTGGTCGTGGATCGGCTGGCGGGTCTCGTTGAGCGGGCACCAGCCGATGATCGACGGGTGGGAGACGTCCCGTTCCAGGACCTCCAGCCACTGCGTGATGAAGGACGCGGTCGGCTGCTGCTCGCGCCCGTCGTGGGCGCCCCAGTCACCGAACTCCCCCCACACCAGGTAGCCCAGCCGGTCGGCGTGGTAGAGGAAGCGCTCCTCGAACACCTTCTGGTGCAGGCGTGCCCCGTTGAAACCCGCGGCCAGCGCCAGCTCGATGTCCCGCAGCAGCGCCTCGTCGCTGGGCGCGGTCATGAGGCCGTCGGGGTAGTAGCCCTGGTCGAGGACGAGCCGCTGGAAAACGGGGCGGCCGTTGATGAGGACGCGCTTGCCGTCGATCGCGACGGAGCGCAGCCCGGCGTAGCCGTCCACGGTGTCCGTGACGGCGCCGCCCTCGTCGAGCAGCTCGACCTTCACGTCGTAGAGGTGGCCGTCGCCCGGCTCCCACAGGCGCACCCGGTCCTCCGGGAGCTGCAGGCGCACGGAGGGGGCGAGGTCCGCGTCGGCGCGGGTGCTCGCGGTGGCGACGGCGCCGTCCTTGTCGGCGACGGTCACGCGGACCGAGCTGCCGGGACGGTTGCCGGACAGCGGGGTGACGACGGTGAAGGAGGAGGTCGCGACGTCAGGGGTGATGCGGGGGCGGCGCAGGTGCACGTCGGGGACGGGCTCCAGCCACACGGTCTGCCAGATCCCCGTCGTGCGGGTGTAGAGGCACTCGTAGTTCGCGTAGCGGGTCGACTGTTTGCCCCGCGCCTGCGGTCCCTGGCGGGGGTCGCGGGCGCGTACCACGATCGTGGCGTCCTCGCCGGGGCGCACCACGCCGGACAGGTCGGCCGTGAACGGGGAGAAGCCGCCGCGGTGGCGGGCCACCTCGACACCGTTCACCCACACGGTGGCGTCGTGGTCGACGGCGCCGAAGTGCAGCAACGTCCGCTTGCCCGCCCACGCACCGGGGATCGTCACGGTGCGGCGGTACCACACCGCCCGCATGAAGTCGGTGTGCGCGAGGCCGGACAACTCCGACTCGGGCGCGAACGGGACGGTGATCGTCCCGGAGAGCTCGCGTTCGCGCAGGCCACGCTCCAGGCCGGAGTCCCCCGCGTCGATCTCGAACTGCCACGGGCCGTTGAGGTTGAGCCAGTCCTGCCGCACCATCTGCGGACGGGGATATTCCGATCGAGGCACGACGGAACTCGACATCTGTCAACCTTCCAAAATCACAAAAACTGACAAAACAAAACCTTTTGCTACGTAGCAGAGTGTGCCACACTCCCTCCAACCGGAGTCAACATCCGGCCATCCCCCGATGTGAGGGGCCGGCCGGACCCTCTGCGAGGACGCACCTTATGAGCAAGTGGCCCGATTCCCGCCTCTCCCGGCGAAAGGTGCTGCAGGCCGCGGGACTTTCCGCCCTGCTCGCCGGCTGCGGTACGGGACCCGCCGCGCGCAGCACCCGGGAGATCGTCTTCTGGCATCTCATGACCGGTGGCGACGGCGAGCGGATGAACGCGATCGTGAACAAGGCCGACGCCGCCATGCCCAACGCCGAGATCAAGCAGGTCGTGCTGGCGTGGGGCGCCCCCTACTACACCAAGCTCGCGATGTCGGCGGCCGGCGGCCGCGCACCCGACCTCGGCATCGTGCACATGTCCCGCCTGGCCGGGTACGCCCCCGGCGGCCTGCTCGACCCCTGGGACGTCGACCGGCTCGCCCGCTACGGCGTCGACCAGTCGACATTCACGGCACCGACGTGGAAAAGCTCGATCGTCAACGGCAAGCTGTACGCCCTGGCCCTCGACTCGCACACGTTCGTGGCCTTCTTCAACACCGAACTCGCCGACAAGGCCGGGCTGCTCGGCTCCGACGGGAAACTCCCCGAGATCAAGAACCTGGACGACCTGAAACGCCTGGGCCGGGAGTTCAAGAAACTCACCGGCTCCGACTACGGGCTCTCGTACGGATTCCTCGGGGACGGCGCCCAGTTGTGGCGCCTGTTCTGGACCTTCTACACCCAGCACGGCGCCACCTTCGACCTGACGGGCGAGAAGTTCGTCTACGACGCCGACGCGTTCGGCGAGTCGGTCGAGACGATGCGCAGCCTGGTCGACGGCGAGGTCGCCTCCAACAGCGCCGACTACGCCACGGCCAGCTCGTGGTTCCTCAGCGGCAACACCGGCCTGGCCCTGTCGGGCGTCTGGGAGCTCCCGCAGTACCAGGACGCGAAGATGCCCCTCGGCGCCATGCCGATCCCCAACATGTTCGGCACGGACGTCGACTCGACCTGGGGTGACTCGCACACGTTCGTCCTCCCCCACCAGGACGAACCCGACGAACAGCGGCGGGAGCTGGCCTACGAGGCCGTCGCCACCATCCTCAAGAACTCGTTGTCCTGGGGCGAGGCCGGGCACACGCCCGCCTACCAGCCCGTGGTCAACACACCGGAGTTCAAGGCGTTGCGGCCGAACAACGACTA
Organism: Nonomuraea mesophila; assembly: GCF_004352805.1. Classification (NCBI taxonomy): domain Bacteria; kingdom Bacillati; phylum Actinomycetota; class Actinomycetes; order Streptosporangiales; family Streptosporangiaceae; genus Nonomuraea; species Nonomuraea mesophila. The sequence goes on along the minus strand of NZ_SMLD01000015.1, from coordinate 77,991 downwards.
CGCGGTCACGGCGACGTACCTCCACTACGACCCGCCGTCCTCCTTCACCGGCTCCGCCTCGAGCTTCATGGACCAGTTCCGCAACAGCGTCCAGAACGCGCTCACCGGCCAGATCTCCGTGAAGGACGCCGTCGCCACCTTCGCCGAACGCGTCAACGTCCTCATGTCCAAGGCGGTGCAGCGATGACGTCAGCCACTCTCGCGAACAAGGGCGCCACCACCCAGGCCGCCACGAGACGCTCGAAAAGCCTCAGGAGCCAGGGCGGGCTCCTCTACGTGCTGCCGTTCTTCGTGGCCTTCGCGCTCTTCCTCCTCTGGCCCCTGGTCTACGGGGCCTGGATGAGCTTCACCGACCGCGACCTCGCGGCCGGGGCCGAGCCCAAGCTGGTCGGGCTCGACAACTACGCCGAGGCCCTCACGGACCCGATGGTGTGGACGACGTTCGGCAACACGGTGCTGTTCACCGTGATGACGACGATCCCGCTGGTCGTGCTGGCCCTGGCGGCGGCGCTGCTGGTCAACATGGGGCTGCCGGGGCAGTGGGTCTGGCGCATGGCGTTCTTCGTGCCGTACCTGCTGGCCTCGACCGTGGTCAGCCTCTTCTGGGAGTGGCTCTACAACCCCGAGCTCGGGCTGATCAACTCCTTCCTCGGCGTCTTCGGCATCGAGGGCGAGAGCTGGCTGCAGGACCCGGACTTCGCCATGGCGGCCGTCGCCGTCGCCACCACGTGGTGGACGCTCGGGTTCAACTTCCTGCTCTATCTCGCCGCGCTGCAGAACATCCCCGGCACGGTCTACGAGGCCGCCTCGATCGACGGCGCCGGCAAGTGGCGGCAGCTGTTCTCGGTCACGCTGCCGCTGCTGCGCAACATCACGATGCTCATCCTCGTCCTCCAGGTGCTGGCCTCGCTCAAGGTGTTCGACCAGATCTTCCAGATGACGGCCGGCGGCCCCGACGACTCCACCCGTTCGATCCTGATGTACGTCTACGACACCGGTTTCACGAACTACCGGCTCGGCTACGCCTCGGCGATCTCGTACATCTTCTTCGCCATCATCCTGATCCTGTCGCTGCTGCAGCTGCGGTTCGCCCGGAGGTCCGACCAGTCATGAGAAGCATCAACCCAGGGCGCATCGTGGCCTTCGTGGTGCTGGCCCTGTTCAGTCTCCTGATGCTGGCGCCGTTCCTGTGGGCGATCAACACCTCGTTCAAGACCGAGACGGACGCCGGCGCCAGCCCCGTGACGATCCTGCCCGCGAGCGGCTACACCTGGGACACCTACACGGACCTCTTCGCCATGGGCAGCATCCCCGTCTGGATGATCAACAGCCTGATCGTGGCGACGGGCGTCACGATCATCACGCTGGTGATCTCCGCGCTGGCGGGCTACGCCTTCTCGCGGCTGGACTTCACCGGGCGCAAGCTGCTGCTGGGCCTCACCGTCGCCTCGATCATGGTCCCAGGGACGATCTTCATCGTGCCGCTCTTCGACGAGATGCTCGCCTTCGACATGGTCGACACGTACTGGGGCATGATCCTGCCCCAGGTGGTCGCGCCGGTGATGGTGTTCATCCTCAAGCGCTTCTTCGACAGCATCCCCCGTGAGCTGGAGGACGCCGCGCGGGTGGACGGAGCGGGATCGTTGCGCATCTTCCTGCAGATCGTGTTGCCGCTGTCGCGGCCGATCATCGCGGCGGTGGCGATCTTCACCTTCGTCGGCGCGTGGAACAACTTCCTGTGGCCGTACATCGTGACCAACGACCCCAACCTCATGACGCTGCCCGTCGGCCTGGAGACCGTCTCCACCGGCTTCGGCATCGTCTTCGCCGAGAACATGGCCAAGTCCGTGCTGGCCGCGCTGCCCCTGATCGTGGTGTTCCTGTTCTTCCAGCGGCAGATCATCAAGGGCATCGCCACCACCGGGCTCGGCGGTCAGTGACCGGCACCGCCACGGCGGGACGCGGGGTCGCGGCGGTCCTCATTGGCTGGACTCGCGCACCTTCAGATGGAAGTCGACCACGATGTGCGACGCTCGCCCGCCGGGCTTGCCGGTGATCTGCTCGTGCAACATCGCGACGGCGTGGGCGGCCATCGACTCGACGTCGGGAGAGACGGAGGTCAGCGACGGCGTCGAGTAGCGGGCCTCCTCGACGTCGTCGAAACCCACCACCGCGACGTCCTTCGGCACCCTGATGCCCCTGGCCTGCAGCGCCCGGAGCGCGCCGAGGGCGATGGAGTCGTTCATCGCGAAGATGGCGTCCGGCATCGGGCGGCCGCTGTCGATGTGCTGCTCGATCGCCCGCCGGCCACCCTCGCGGGTCCAGTCGGCCCTGATCAGCAGGGTCTCGTCGACGGGCAGCCCGGCCTCCGTCACCCCGTCGAGGAAACCCCGCACCCGCGTGCGTGCCGTCAGGCCCCCGTCGGGGTCGTAGCCGAGCAGCATCAGCCGCCGCCTGCCCGTCTCGGCCAGGTGGCGGGCCACCGCCGTGGACGCGTCGCGGTTGGGGATGCCGACGTGGGGCACCTCCCCCTCCAGCACCTCGTCGCCCATCAGCACGATCGGGAAGTCGGCGCGGCGGCTCCGGCCGTCGCCGGGCTTCAACGACAGGGCCATCATGATCGCGCCGTCGGTCAACTGGTTGCGGCCTCCCGTCAGCACCTGCAGTTCGCGTTCCCTGCCGGAGCCCGTCAGCTCGATCAGCACGGTGTAGCCGAGCGCTTCGGCCTCGCGCACGACCGGGTCGGCGAGGTCGGCGAAGATGCGGGCCCTGAAGTCGGGGACGACGAACGCGATGAGCCCGGTGCGGGCGGAGCGCAGGCTGCGCGCGGCCGCGTTGGGCACGTAGCCGAGCATCGCCATGGCGTCGAGCACCCGCTGGCGGGTCTCGGGGCGCACGTAGGCGTAGTTGTTGACGACGTTGGAGACCGTGCGCTGGGACACGCCGGCCACACGAGCCACATCGTGCATGCTCACGGCCATCGCTCAACGCCTTCACAGGGGTTCGGCAGCAAAGAGCCCTTATCGTACTGTTCACGGCCTGGCCGTCTCATCGGGTTTTTCGCCACGCGGGACGGCCGGGACAGGTTGATCGTCGGAGGTGACGTGAGCTCGGCAGAGACCCTCTACGCGTACGACGGGATCAAGGAAGGAGCCGGGGCCATCTGCGACACCGCAGAGGACCTCCGGGTCGCCCGCCGCGCTTGGAAGCAGGAGATCGACACCCCCGAGGCCGAGTTCGAGCTGCACGACCCGGCCGCCGCCCTCGCCGAGGTACGCGAGGCATGGGAGAAGGAGTTCACCGTCTACCGCGAGGTGCTGGAGCGCTGGTGCCTGGCGACGCGCGCGTCGGCCGCGGGGTTCGAGTCGATCGAGGACTTTCTCGAGTCGAGGGCGCCGGCCTCCGGTGACGGTTCATGACGTCGGACGACTACCTGCAGATCTCGACCGCGATCAACCGGCTCAGACAGGCCGCCGTCACTCTCACGTCGCTGGTCAGCCCGAGCACCGTGGTCGTCGAGGTCGTCGGCATCGTCAACACGGTGGTCTCGATCTTCAGGGACGTGCCCGGCGACCCCGACGGCATCGACGACCTCGCCAGGGCCTTTCGCAAGATGGCGACCGTGGTCGACACCGCCTCCGTCGATCTCGACCGTACGAAGGTCTCGGTCCCGTCGGTGTGGAAGGGCGAGGCCGCCACCGAGGCGCTCGACGCGCTCGGAGCGGCGGACGAGCTGATGCAGCAGGCCGCGCCCGCCATGCGCAAGGCCGACACGTTGCTGACGGAGTACGCCGACGAGCTGCGCGGGCTCAAACGCAGGCTCGGCGGCCACCGGCAGGAGCTGGCCGACGCGCTGGGCGAGCTCGACAGCGCCCACGATCTCGTACGCAACGTGTGGAACACCGTGTGGCCGTTCGACGGCGACGGCGGGATCGTCGAGGTCGTCGGCAACGCCGTCAGGGCCATCCACGGTGGCATCGGGGTGTTCGAAGACCTCCAGGCGGCCGAGGACAGGCTGCGGCGCGGGCTGCGTGACGTGCAGGGCAAGGCACGCGCGGGCGCCGCCCGGTCCCCCCACATCGACGCCTTCGACGCGGTGCTGCTGGCGGCCGCCGGCATCGGCGGCCCCGTACAGGACGAGAACGGCATCCTCACCACGGCGCAGCTGGCCAGGGCCGCCGAGAAGATGGACGCGCTGTCGGAGGAGGACCGCGCCCGCATGCAGCGCCTTCTCGACAACGCGGGCTCCGAGACGGAACGCGCGTACCTGATGAAGGCGCTCGCGGCCGGACACCCGGTCGATGAGATCGCCACCTTCGCCTCGGCCATCCGCGGCAGGAGCGAGAGCTGGCTGCGCGAGCACCTCAGCCTGGTCGACCCGGCGAGCGGCGGCACCGTGCGGGTCAACGGCGTCGAGCTGCAACAGCAGGACCAGACGACCTGCGGCTCCACCTCGATCATGGTGGCGCGCGCCATGAACGACCCGCTGTACGCGCTGAGCCTGACCACCGACGACCAGGGCAACCCGCTGTCGACCGCCGAGCTCCGCCAGAGGCTCACCGACGAGCAGCACCGCATCCACGACGCCACCAACACCGCCTGGCCGCAGAGTCTCGGCACCTCCCCCTGGGGACTGACCGACGAGCTGAACGAGCACGCCGACTCCTTCGGCACGCGTTACGACTGGCGGATCGTCGACGACACCGACGCCGGCTCCGTCAACCCGGCCCTCGACGAAGCCGTCGGCGCGGTGGACGCCGGCCACACCGTGCCGGTCCTCATCGGCGACTCCTACCCGGCCCACTACGTGCTGCTCGTCGGGCACGAGGGCGACAACCTGGTCTTCTACAACCCGAGCGGGGACCTGACCCGCGTCAGCGAGGACGAATTCCGCAACGGCGACATCTCGGCCCTGGGCTACGAGCACGTCCAAGGCGTGGTGACCCCCCGATGACCCGGCGGCTCCTGCTGGTGCCGATCTGCTTGCTACTGAGCGGGTGCGTCGCCTCCGAAGCCACGACGAGCGCCGATCACGAGCGGCTCGACGTGCTGTTGTCGCAGCCGTTCGCCGGCGAGGCCGTCGAGGAGCCGGCCCGCAGGCTCGCCTTCCGGAAGTCGGGCGACCTGCCCGCCACCCGCGGCACGGTCACCGTGGTCCTGGCCGACGGGCCCGCGGCGGCTCCGGCCGGCGAGGCGCGGCGGTGGGCGGCGAAGGGCATGCGGAAACTGCGTGAGGGCGGCTGGACGGTCTACGCCACGGTGTGCCTGCCGCCGCGCGAATCCGGCGACCCCGACCCGCCCGAGGAGGGCGCGTGGGACGCGTGGTCCTTCGCCGCGCACGCCTACAAGATCGTGGACGGCGTGTCCTACTTCGCCGTCGCCCAGGGGCTCGGGCGGCTGCCGGACGCCGTCGAGATGAGCATCGAGATGCGCGCGCCGAGCTCGCGCGAGCCGGTCTCCGACCTGTTCCCCGACCGCCCGCCGCCGCTGCCCGCGGGAAGAAGCTGCGTGGAGACCGGAGACCTGCCCGCCGGGAAGGTCACCGACGGCCCTCCCGTGATCATGGGCGAGAGCGCGGGCGACCCGTCGGGCGCCGTTCGGTGACCGGGTGCCGCGCCCGGTCTGGGCTGGGAAAACTAGATCATGTAGGGTGAGCCCGGCATACCCCCCAACGGCATGGAGTCCGCAGTGCCGCACATGTCCCGTCGCCAGGTCCTCTCCCTCCTCCCCGCCGCCGGCCTGCTCGCCATGGCGGCCGGGCCCCTGCGTGCCGCCGCCGCGTCGGCCACCGACCACGCGCGGCTGCTCGCCAACACCGTGGCGATCTTCGCGGGAACGGCCGACGTCAACGCCCGCCCCGAGGTCGCCGCCAAGCTGGCGGCGATGCTCGACACCGCCAGGCAGCGGCTGACCGCCATGGACCAGGCGGGCGACGGTGAGCTGTTCGCCGGCCTGGCGCTCGGCTCCGACGACGCCAAGCTGCGCACGGCGTACCAGTACCTGTACGAGATCGCGCTCGCGACCCGCACGCCCGGCGGCGAACTCGACGGTGACGCCGCCGTGCAGCGCCGGGTCGTCGACGGCCTGCAGTGGCTGCACGACCACCACTTCGGCGACCAGTCGAAGGGCTACTACGGCAACTGGCACAGCTGGGAGATCGGCATCCCCACCCACGTGAGCAGGACGCTGGTCCTGCTGGACGAACGGGTGCGGGAGGTCAGCCCCGGCCTGCCGGCCACGTACATCGCCTCGATGGACGCCTACCTGCGCAACGGCAAGGACGGCGACGTCGACCTCGACTCGCGCTTCCACACCGGGGCCAACCTCGCCGACATCACCGGCAACCGCATCCTCCAGGGCGCGCTCACCGGCGACGACGCCCGCGTCTCCAAGGCCATCTCCGACCAGGCCACCGTCTTCGCCACGATCGACCCCTACGACCTCCAGCACGGCGTCACCGACGGTTACTACCACGACGGCTCGTTCATCCAGCACCACTCGGTCGCCTACACCGGCTCCTACGGGCGGGCCCTGCTGACCCGCGTCGTGCAGACCCTCAAGACGCTCGAAGGCGCCACGAGCGAGGGCGGGTCCGACCTGGCCGGCGTGGTGTACCGCTGGATCTCCGACGGCTTCGCCCCGCTCATCTTCGAGGGGTGGATGATGGAGATCGTCAAGGGGCGGGCGGTCTCGCGTACGGCCAGCGGCTACACCGACGTCCAGGTGATCGTGGAGGCCGCGGCCGACCTGGCCGGCCATGTCGAGGGCGACGGCTCGCAGGCCCTGAAGAAATACGTCAAGTTCCTGCCGGAGGCCGACACCGGCGCGTTCGTCTCCCCCGTCAGCATCGCCCGCTACGCGGCCATCCGCGCCGACTCCGCCATCCCGGCCGCCGACCTCAACCCGCCCGAGCGCTCCGTGGCGTTCAACTCCATGGACAGGACCGTGCACCGCCGCCCGGGCTACGCCTTCGCGCTGGCGCGCAGCTCCGACCGGATCAGCAAGTACGAGTACATGAACGGCGAGAACCTCATGCCCTGGTTTCAGGGCGACGGCGCCTACTATCTCTATCTCTCGGGCGAGGACCAGCGCGAGGTCTTCGGCGTCGACTACTACACGGCCGTCTCGCCGTACCGGCTGGCCGGGATCACCGCGCCGGAGGAGGAGCGGCGCACGGTGCCCGACCTGTACGGGCGGTTCTGGTACGAGAACCCGGACCATCCGCTGGGCTTCACCTCCTCCTCGGAGTCGCAGAACACCTACGTGTACTTCCCGCTGGCCGGCAACGCCTTCTCCGGCGGCGCCACGCTCGGCGCGTACGGCGCGGCCGGCATGGTGCAGTCCGACGACGCCGCCTACACCGCCAAGCAGGAGGGCATCCTGCCCGACGACTTCGTCGTCTACCGCAACGCCCGCGCGACCAAGTCGTGGTTCATGCTGGACGACGAGATCGTGGTGCTGGCCGCGGACGTCTCGGGCCAGGGCCGCCGTGCCGCGGTGACCACCGTGGACAGCCGCATCGCCGCCCCCGGGGACACGGTCGTGCTGACCGGCGAGGGCTGGCGCGGCGGGGCCTGGCGGTCGGGCGACCCGGCGCCGCCCCGCTGGCTGCGCTACGCCAACGACACCCGCGGCACCGCGGTCGGGTACGCCTTCCTCACCCGGCAGCCGGTCGCCGCGGGGCTGGAGACGGTGACCCGCAGCCGCAGGGTCGTACGCGCGAACAACCCCGACACGAGCGTCACCAAGAACGTCTTCACCGCCTCCATCGGCCATCCGGCCGCCGGCGGGGTCTCCGCCGTCGCCTACGCCCTGGTGCCCAACGCGAGCGAGGCCCGGCTGCGTGACTACAAGGACGGCCCGCTGACCGTGCTGGCCAACGACCGGCACGTGCAGGCGATCAAGCACGCGAAGCTCGGGATCGTCGCCGCCAACGTCTTCACCGGCGGTAGGCGGCACGCGGAACGGCTGGTCGTCGACGGCCCCGCCTCGGTCATCGTCCGCAGCGGCGAGCGCACGGTCGTCGCCCTGTCCGACCCCACGATGAAACGCGACCACGTGACGGTCGTGCTGCGCGGCAGGCCACTGCGCCTCGACTCCGCCGACGAAGGGGTGAGGGTGCGCCGCGTGCCGGGCGGCACCGAGGTCCGGGCCACGACCCGCCACGCGCACGGCCGTACCTTCACCGCCACCCTCCGCTGATCACCCGGCCGGGGTGGTGGAGACGACCCGGGCTGCGATGGTCCGGGCGCAGGCCAGCGCCTCGGTGCAGGTGGTGTCCACCTCCACGTCGTAGACCACGCCCTGGTGAACGATCTCCGCCTGCGTGACCGCCATGCCGGTGACCCGGTCGCCGCGGGCCGTCTCTCGGCCCGCCGCGACCGTGCTGTCGCAGCGCACGCCGACCCACAGCACGTCGAGCCCGGAAAGGACCTTGCGCCACCGGTCCTGGGACGACGCACCGCCGAGGAAGACGTCGTCCACGATCATCCGGGCGCCCGCGCGGGCCGTCGCGGCCACGCCCGTCATCCAGGCCGACTGCAACAGATCGAACTCCGGCCCGACCTCTATCTGGCCGTCCGGGGAGAACACGATGCCGCCGTCCGACGCCTGCATGGACGCGGGCATCGACGCGATCAGCGTGTCGACGCCGACGGCGAGCCAGGGGTCCGGCAGAACCGCCTGCAGGCAGCGGGCGATCCCCGACTTGCCGGAGCTGGAGCCGCCGTTCAACACGATCACATGTGTGGGCACCACCCCACCATAGAAAGCGGCGCCCCCGGGTGACCACCCGGGGGCGCCGCAGGGGCGGAACCTACTTCGTGGCCTCGTCGGCGGGCTTGGCGCCCGCGTCCTCGGCGTCGCCGCCGTCGCCGTTGGCTCCGACGACCGCCAGCTCGAAGTCGCCGTCGTAGAGCTCGTGGCCGGTGATGACGGCCGACTCCACGGCCTCCTCGCCGCGCTGGCCGCGCAGGATCAGCGGGTCGTGGCGCAGGTCACGCGTGAGCGCCACGCACATGAGCACCATGACCGCCATGAACGGCACGGCGGCCAGAATGGTGAGATTTTTCAGCCCAGTGAGCGCCGCGTCGCCGCCTCCGCCGAGCAGCAGCATGATGGCCGCGACCGCGCCGGTCAGCACGCCCCAGACGACCACCACGAGCCGGCTGGGCTCCATGGTGCCGCGCTGGGAGAGCGTGCCCATCACGATCGAGGCGGCGTCCGCACCGGAGACGAAGAAGATGCCCACCAGGATCATCACGAGCAGGGTCGTGGCGCCCGCCAGCGGGTATTCGTTCAGCAGCGCGAACAGCTGGCCCTCGGCCGTGGCCTCCTGGGTCAGCCCCGCACCGGTGGCCTCCGCCTGCATCGCCGTGCCGCCGAAGACCGCGAACCAGACCAGGCTGACCACGCTCGGCACCAGGATCACGCCGCCGACGAACTGCCGAATGGTGCGACCGCGGCTGATGCGGGCGATGAACATGCCGACGAAGGGCGTCCAGGAGATCCACCACGCCCAGTAGAACACCGACCAGAACGACAGCCAGGTGGCGACCTCTTCACCGCCGCTGGCCTCGGTGCGGGCCGCCATCTGGGCCAGATCACCGAAGAACGAGCCGAGGGAGGTGGGGAGCAGGTTGAGGATCAGCACGGTCGGGCCGACCACGAACAGGAACACGACCAGTATCAGCGCCAGCACCATGTTGGTGTTGGACAGCCACTGAATGCCCTTCTCCACGCCGGACACGGCCGACAACACGAACGCCGCCGTCAGCACCGCGATGATGACGATGAGCAGGCCCTCGCCGACCTCCGGCATCCAGCCGACCTCCTTGACGCCGCTGCCGATCTGCAGCGCGCCGAGGCCGAGCGAGGCGGCCGAGCCGAACAGGGTGGCGAAGATGGCCAGGATGTCGATGACCTTGCCGACAGCGCCGTTGGCGTGCCGCTCGCCGATCAGCGGGGTGAACACCGCGCTGATCGTCTGCCGCCGGCCGCGGCGGAAGCACCCGTAGGCGATGGCCAGGCCGACCACGGCGTAGATCGACCACGGATGCAGCGTCCAGTGGAAGAGCGTGGTGGCCAGCGAGGTCTCCATGCGCGCGGCCGCGGCCGCGGTGGCCTCGTTGGTGGCGGGCGGGGGCTCGGTGAAGTGCGTGAGCGGCTCGTTCACGCCGTAGAACATCAGGCCGATGCCCATGCCCGCGCTGAACATCATCGCGATCCACGACACTGTCCGGAACTCGGGCTGCTCGCCCTCCTGTCCGAGCGTGATCTTGCCGTATTTGCTGAACGCCAGCCACAGCACGAACACCACGAAGCCCGAGGCCGCGAGCACGAAGGCCCAGCCCAGGTTGTGCATCGTCCAGTCGAGCATCGAGGCCGACACGCCCTCCAGCGTGTCGGTGGCGACCGCACCCCAGATGACGAAGGCAAGGGTCAGGGCGGCGGCCACCCCGAACACCACCCAGTCTGTGCGGGGTGGGAGGGCGGCTTTCAGACCTCCTGACGTATCCATGATTTTGCTGGTGTCCTGTGGTTGCTGTTCCACGAGCTCCTCTTGCCTTCTCTCGTGTTACGCGTCCGTCTGTCGTGTACGTGCCCGTCCCGGGATGTGTACGGGCCGTTTACACAACGTTACCGAACGATCTTCGATCGACCAAAAAAGCTATTACAATCAGCCAAACGTCGTAAACCTTGGGGCACGATCAAGCGTCCTCTGCAACCACCCCGTGACGTTTCAGCCGTCGGAGGCCGCCTCGCGCTCCCAGCGCATCTCGCCGTCGTGCCACCGCCCGGTAGGACGCAGGCCGGCCGCCGTGGCGACGGCGGCCGATGCCGCGTGACCTGGGTGGATGTGCGCGACGACCGTGCCAATCCTCTGCCCCGCCAGCCAACCGGCCAACGCCTTCGCCGCCGCCGAGGCCAGGCCGCGGCCCTGCCACGGCGTGCCGATCACCCAGGCGATCTCTGCGCTGCCGTCTTCAATGGTGGCCTGCACGTAACCGACGAGGCGCTCGTCCTCCCGCGACCACACCACCCAGTTGCGCCAGCCCGGCGGCCCGGCCACCAGCCGCTCGTAGCGGGCGCGCAACTCCTGCGCGGTGAGCGGCGCACCGCCGGTGAAGGCGTGCAGGGCGGGGTCCGACAGCACGGCGGCCATCTCGCCGGCGTGCTCGACGCGCAGCGGCCGCAGGACGACCCGCGGCGTCTCGATCAGGTCCACGCGCCGCTCCTCGTCATCGGATTCAGGCGGCTCACCATACTGGCCGCCGATCATCCATGGGAGTACGACAGGATGACGGCCTCCGCCAGAAGCGTCATCTGGTTCTCGCCATAGCAGTCGGCCTGATGGACGGCGAGTTCAGCGCCGCAGGTATCGCAGACGAGGTTGGGCCCGTTGATCGCGCTGATGCCGCAGCAGCCGGTGAGGCGGGACACGTCCGGGTGCAGTCGCATGCCGACGGCGTCATCGGGATTGATCACCAGCCCTGGCGGCTCCCCCGACAGCTCGTGGGGGTGGTGGTTGGCCGCGTACGCGCCGCGCGGCATGCGCGGCGGTCTGATCCTCTCGTACGGCGTGGTCGCTCCGACCGGCTCGTCCTTGCCGGGAGGCAATGGGATCTTCCGCACGGACAGGGTGATCGGTTTCCGGCACGCGAAGCAGAGGAAACATGCCACACCGCGACGATACGCCCGCCCAACGCGAAGAGGGCGGCATCCAGACAGATGCCGCCCTCGGGCGGAACGCGTGCCGTTCCTACGAGCGCCCGGCCGCGGCAGGGCTGCCCCACTTGAGCCCGTCCGTCGGCCACACCTCCTTCTTGGGCAGCATCCTGAGCGTCGGGTCGCTGCCGCCGACCTCGCAGCGGGCGCCCTTCTTGGGCATCTTCAGCGAGATCAGGTACTCGTCGAAGGGCACCGTGCTGCACCTGTCCTTGCCGTAGATGCGGTGACCCCAGCCCTCGTACGTGAGGAGCACGGCCTTCGGGCCGAACTGACGGGCCACGTTGGCGGACCAGATCCACGGGGTGGAAGGGTCGTGGATCGAGTTGCCCAGCAGGATGGGGGCATCACCCGTGTAACGCAGCCGGTGCTGCGGGTTGTTGGTGGGGTGACCGAGGCAGACGGGCAGGTCCTCGACCGGCATCGGGTTGAGGCGCATGTCGGGGGCTATGCGAGAGGAGACGCTCATCAGCGCGGCGTACTCCTTGTAGTTGCGCACCGGAAGCCGGTAGTCCTCGCACAGGATCGTGGTGTTCAGCTCGACGGTCTCGCCCGACACGGGCTGGCGCCCGGGCAGCGGCGGCACCTCGTCCGGCAGCGGGCCACCGTCCAGGGCGTTGAGCATCTGGCTCAGCAGCTGCCAGGCCGGGCCTTCCGTGCCGAGCACGCCCTGCCACAGGACCTGGATCTCGGTCATCGGACGGTCCGTGACGCCCGGGTAGTACAGCTTGCCGTCACGCGCCTTCTTCAGCAGCCGCTCCCACACCTCGCGGACGTCCTTGCCGTGCAGCGCGCACGCGGTCTCCTGCTCGCACCAGCCGACGAACTGGTCGAACGCGTCCTCGACGGCGGCGGCCTCGGTGGTCAGGAACGCCGCGACGCCGAGGCTGTGGTCCATGTTGCTGTCGAGCGCCATGGTCCGGATGTTGTCCGGGAACAGCTCGGCGTACATCTGGCCGATCAGGGTGCCGTACGAGATGCCGTAGAAGTTGAGCTTGCCCTCGCCGAGGGCGGCGCGGATGGCTTCGACGTCACGGGCGACGCTGACGGAGTCGACGTGGTCGTAGAGGGGGCCGGTGCGCTGCCGGCAGTCCTCGCGCAGTTCCTTGGCGAAAGCCTTCCACCGGTCGAAGTCGGCCTGGCTCTTCATGACGGCGTACGGGAACTTGTTGTAGACCGACGCCGAGCAGGTCACCGGGTGGCTGCGGCCCACGCCCCGGGGGTCGAAGCCGACGATGTCGAAGTGTTTGCGCAGCTCTTCTGTGTAGGAGCCGGGGGCGCCGTAGACGGCCTCCACCCCGGACCCGCCGGGGCCGCCCGGGTTGATCACGAGGGAGCCGACCCTGGCCTCGGGATCGAGGGCCTTGCGGCGGGCGAGGGAGAGCTCGATCTTGGGGCCGTCCGGCTCGGACCAGTCGATCGGTACGGCGAGCTTGCCGCACTCGGCCTCGGGCTCCTCCTCGCAGGGTGCCCAGGTGATGCCGCCCTTGACGGCGGCCCCCGTGGCCCCGTCAGCGGCGGCGGCCGTACCGGCCGCCGATAAGGGGAGCAGCACCGCCAGCATCGTGAACGCGGCGGCGAGCAGGGAAGGTCCTCTTCGCACGTTTCTCCAATCTTGGACGATCAGCCGGCCGCACACGCGGTTTCGGCCAGGCTGCATCATCCCGGGCCAGATACGCACATGTGGCGAAGCTGAGAAAATTGGAGCAAAGCGCTCAGCGAACAGGACCTCTGCGTCAGACACCGCTCCCGGCGAGCTCGGCGAGAACATCACGACCCGGGCGCGCACCGGCGCCCTGGTCTGCTCCTTCGGGCGTCAGGCGTCCCGCGGCACGAGGGCGGCGTCGAAGCGCACCTCGACCTCGTCGCTGAGCTTGAGCGCGCCGAAGAACGCCGAATAGGGCCGGATGCCCCACTGCGACTGCACGATGACCGCCGACCCCCGCACCCGGCCCTCGGCCAGCGAACCGCGTACCTCGGCCGGCCGGGTGACACCGGCGAGGGTGAGTTCGCCCTCGACGCGGAACTCCTCGGGGGTCCCCTCGACCCGGGTCGACCGGAACGTGATCGAGGGATGGCGCCGGGTCTGCAGGACCTTCTCGCCCACGATCTTGGCGATCTCCCGGCGATCCGCCTCCGTGAGCGGCTTGACGCCGCCCGTGCCCTCCCTGACCTCGAGGGAGCCGGCCTCGGCCTCGACCGTCACCGAGCAACCTCCCGGATCGGCGGGATCGACCACGGCCTCGGCGTGCCAGCGGGTCACCTCGATCGTGAGGTCGTGACCGGCCTTGGCGCCGAACCCGGTGCGGGTCGTGTGGACCAGGAGCTGCCCCGACTCGGGCCCCAGCCCGTAGCCACCAGCGGATACGTCCATTCTGCCAGGTTAGTCCCGCCCAGGACGGCCGCCACGGCCCGGGGGCTCACCCTCGGCTGCTGGACAAGGGGCGGCTGACGTGATCTGACAGAGAGGGAGTGCCATCGATCACGGACAGGAGCACCTGGAGATGAGCGATACAAGGCGACTGCACAGCGCCGGCACCACCCTGCTGGAGCGAGCCCGCGAGCTGCGCCCGCTGATCGAGAGCGAGGCGGACGCCGCGGAGGCTCGGGGCCGGCTCACCACCCCCGTCGTGGACGCCCTGCACGAGGCAGGACTTTTCGGCGTATGGGTGCCCGCTCCCCTCGGCGGAGCCGAGTCGTCCCCCCGGGAACTGATCGCCGTCTTCGAGGCGTTGTCGTACGCCGACCCCTCCACGGGGTGGGTCGTCATGGCCACCACCCTCGAGAACGGCACGGCCGGAGCCTACCTCGGCGACGACGCCGTCGAACGCATGTTCGCCGGTCCGCGGATGCCGCTCGTCGCGGGCCAGGGAACCAGGCCGGGCACCGCCGTACGCGAGGACGGAGGGTTCCGGCTCAGCGGTCGGTGGAGCTTCGCCTCCGGCATGCGGCACGCGCAGTACGCCCACAGCCTGGGCGCCGTCGAGGGCTCCGACGAGGTGCGCATCTTCATCACCCCGATGGACGACGTCAAGATGCTCGGCAACTGGGACGTCCTCGGCCTGCGCGCGACCGGCAGCATCGACTACTCGATCGACGGGGCCTTCGTACCGGAGTCGCAGTCGCACGTGTTCACCCAGGACGAGCCGCTGCGCGGCGGCGCGCTCTACCGGCTCGGCCTGGTCGACCAGGCGCTGATCGCCCACTCCGGCTGGGCGCTCGGCGTCGGCCGCCGGCTGCTCGACGAGCTGGTCCGGCACGCGGGGGCGCGGGCCGGGCGGCCCGGGCAGCTCGCGGCCGGGGACACCTTCCACACCGGCTTCGCCCGCACGGAGGCGGCCTTCCGCGCGGCCAGGGCCCTGGTGCACGAGACGTGGGACGACGTGGAGCGCACCCTGGACGCGGGCCGCATGCTCGACGTGCGCCAGGAGACGATGGTGCGGCTGGCGCTCAACCACGTCACCTCGACCGTCGCCGAGGTGGCCCGGTTCGTCTTCGCGTCGGGCGGCACGTCGGCGTTGCGCGACGGGCTGGTGCAGCGGTTGTTCCGGGACGTCCACGCCGGCTCCGCGCACATCACCTCGGGGCCGCAGGTGCTCCAGGAGTGCGGCCGTGAGCTGGCCGGGCTGGCTCCCGGGGAGTCGTGGGAGGTGTTCGGCCTGAAGGCGTAGCCCGCCCGGGATCAGGTTCCGCGCCGACCGATGAGTTCCGCCGCCGCCACGGGTCTACATCACCGAAGTCGAGAAAGGACGTACTCATGGCCCACATCCTCGAGGTGCCCGGCGGCACTCTGCACTACGACGTACGGGAGGGCGAGCCGAGCACCGCGCCGATGTTGCTGATGATCGGTTCTCCGATGGACGCCAGCGGCTTCACCGGGCTGGCCGCCCGTTTCCGTGACCGTACGGTGGTCACCTACGACCCGCGCGGGAGCGGCCGCAGCACCCGCACCGGCGGCGGCGAGTCGACTCCCGAGCAGCACGCCGACGACCTGCACCGGCTGATCGACGCGCTCGGCGGCGGGCCGCTGGACATCTTCGCCAGCAGCGGCGGCGCCGTCAACGGGCTGGCGCTGGTGGCCAGGCATCCCGGCCAGGTGCGTACGCTCGTCGCGCACGAACCGCCGGCCGCCCAGGTCCTCCCGGACCGCGAGCAGGCGCTGGCCGCCGTGGCCGGCATCCGCCGCACCTACGACCGGCAGGGGTTCGGAGCGGCGATGGCGAAGTTCATCGCGGTGACGGGCCTGCGCGGCGAGATCCCGGACGACTTCGACGACCAGCCCCTGCAGGACCCGGCCGAACTCGGGCTGCCGTCGGAGGACGACGGTTCCCGGGACGATGTGATGTTCGCGCAGAACCTCATGACCTGTACGCACCACGAGCACGACTTCGAGGCGCTGCGCGCCGCCTCGACCCGCGTGGTCATCGGCGTCGGGGCGGAGAGCGAGGGCGAGATGTGCCACCGCGCGGGCGTGGCCGTCGCCGCACGCCTCGGCACGGAGCCGGTCGTCTTCCCCAGCCACCACGCCGGGTTCCTCGACGGCGAGTTCGGTATGAAGGGTGATCCGGAGGGCTTCGCCGCCACGCTGCGCCAGGTCCTGGCCGCGTAGGGGCGCGAGGATCGTCGTGCCGGTGCCGCCCGGACCGTGGCACCGGCCGGCCGCTCCTAGAGGATGCGGTACTTGCGGCCGCAGTTGTCGAACTTGCCCGCCCAGCAGGTGAACGTGTACGCCTTCGTGATCCCGCGGCCCTGCCAGGCGCCCGTCACCTTGCCGTCCCACGCCTTGTTGAACTTCTTCCAGTGGCCGTTCTGGTAGACCTCGAACGGTTTTCCGTTCGGCACGGCACTGACTTCAGGAAGGACGCCTGCGATCAACTGTGCACGAATCCACACACCACATGTGAGGGGCGCCACACATCAGTTCGCCCGCGAGATCGTAACGGATGCACAACGGTGTGTGACGAAGTCGTGGCACGCGGATCTTGATCGGGTAGTCCTGCCGACATGTCGGTTTCGCCCTATGAAGGATGGTTGGTGGCCGGGCGATACCGGCTGCTGGCCGAGGTGGGCCGCGGTGGCATGGGCACGGTCTGGCGCGCCCGCGACGAACTGCTGGACCGCCAGGTCGCGGTCAAGGAGATCAGCCTCGCCCACAGGCCAGAACCCGAGCGCGAGACGCTGCTCGGGCGCACCATGCGCGAGGCCCGCCTGTCCGCCCGCCTGAACCATCCGAACATCGCCGTCGTGTACGACGTGGTGGAGGCCGACGCGCGACCGTGGATCGTCCTCCAGTACGTACCCTCCCGCAGCCTGACCGAGGTGATCAGAGAACGGGGACCGCTGCCCGCCGCCACCGTGGCGCGCATCGGGCTGGACCTGCTGGACGCCCTGCGCGCCGCCCACGCGAAGGGCATCGTGCACCGCGACGTCAAGCCCTCGAACGTGCTGCTCGCCGACGACGGTCACGCCGTTCTGACCGACTTCGGGCTGGCCACCACGCTGGACGACCAGGCGCACCTCACGCGGGAGGGCATCGTGCTCGGCACCCCCGCCTACATCTCCCCCGAGCGGGCGCGCGGCGCGCCCTCCACCCCGCAGGCCGACCTGTGGTCGCTGGGCGCCACCCTGTACGAGGCCGTCGAGGGCCACTCCCCCTTCGGCGACAGCGGCGCGCTGGCCACCCTGAGCGCGGTCCTCACCAGCAGCCCCGCCCCGATGCGACAGGCAGGACCGCTCACCCTTCTCCTCACCGGCCTGCTGGACAAGGACCCCGAGCGCCGCATCGGGGCTGCCGAAGCCCAGCAGGAGCTGGCACGGATCGCGGACTCCGAACCGCCGGACCGCCACAACGTCGCGCCGGACCCCACCGACTCCGTCCCGCTCGTCAACGGCGCCCTCCTGCCCGTCCCCGCCAGGGGTGGCCGCTCGGCGGCGGCCGTGCCCGAACGGTGGCGGCAGGTGGCCGCCGTGACCGTTCTCATCGTCGCCGTGCTCGCCACGACCTCCTGGCCCGGCGGCGAGGCCAGCGTCCCGCGCCAGGAGACACCGCGCGCCGACCCCGTCACGTACCCGACGCCAGAGCCCAGCAACGCGCTGCGCGCCTACCGCACGTCAGCCGGCAGGCCGCCCGGGGACACCTCGACCCGGACCGCCCGGCCGCGCAGCACCCCGGCCCGCACCGCCTGGCCGCGCAACGCCCCGACCCGGACCGCGCAACCGAGCAACGGCTCGACCAGGACCACTCAACCGCGCGCCAACTCGACCGGGACCGCGCAGTCGCGCGACGACTCGACCGGGACCGCGCAGTCGCGCTCGAACGGCGCGTGGCGTTCGGGGCGTCTACCGCCGGGGCCGGCCAAGAAGGGCGACAGGGCCGAACAGGCCGGGCCCGGGAACCCCGGCAAAGGCTGGGGACGCGGCGGCCGCCGCTGAGCGGACCACGGGCGGTGGCCCGGGTACCCCGTGGGGCGAAGCCGGGCGGGCGGCAGCGTACGCGGGACGGCGTAGCCAGGTCGCCGCTCGCCGGCGGATTCCCCGGAAGGCGGATCCGGCGACGCTTGGTCGTGTCAGGCAGAGACGACGGAAGAAAGAAGCGAGCAGATGACTGCCACGTACACGAAGATGATCGCCGCGACGACCGCGTGGCTCGCCCGCCACAGCATCGACGCCCTGCGGATCAGCGTCGGCCTGGTCTTCCTGGGCTTCGGGTTCCTGAAGTTCTTCCCGGGGGTCAGCCCCGCGGAAGAACTCGCGGTGGGCACGCTGGAACAGCTGAGCTTCGGCATGGTGTCGGGCGGCGTCGCGCTCGCGCTCGTCGCCGTCACCGAGTGTTTCATCGGGTTGACCCTGGTCACGGGGAAGTTCCTGAAGACCGGTCTGCTCGTGATGGCCGGGGCGCTGGTGGGGTTCATGTCGCCGCTGGTGCTGTTCTTCACCGACCTGTTCCCCGGCGGCCCGCCCACCCTGGAGGCGCAGTACATCCTCAAGGACGTCGTGCTGGTCGCCGCCGCCATGGTGATCGCGGCGCGGGCGCTGGGCGCGCGGCTCGTCCCGGCCCGCGAGCGCACGGCCTCGGACGTCAAGCTGGCCGCCTGAGCGGGACGGCGAAGCCCCGCGGAGCGCAACGCTCCGCGGGGCTTCGCGCTGCCCGACCGGCGGTCAGGCCCGCCCGTAGACGCGGTGCACGAACTCGGCCAGCTTGCTGTCCGGCAGTTCCTTGGCCAGGTCGGCCTCGGTGATCATGCCGATGATCCGGCGCTCGTGGATGACGGGCAGCCGCTTGATCTGGTGCTGCTCCATCTTCTCCAGAGCGTCCTCGACGCTGTTGTGGGCCTCCACCCACACCAGCCCGTGGGCCAGCTCGCCCGCCGTGGTGGTGTCGAGGTCCTTGCCCTCGGCACAACATTTGATCACGATGTCGCGATCGGTGATGATCCCCTTGAGCCGGTCGTCGTCGCCGCAGATGGGCAGCGCTCCGACCGACAGGTCACGCATCATGCGCGCGGCGGTGCGCAGGTTGTCGTGCTCGCCGACGCACTCCGCTCCCTGGTGCATCACGTCCTGCACCGTCTTCGCGGTCCCTGATGTGTCCATCGTCGCCTCCTTCAGCAGGGATTGACGGAATCTCACGCCCCCCTACCCACCAGGTGGCGGCTCACCGGCCCGGCAACGCCGTACGACCATCGGTGTACGGCCGTTTTCGTCAGCCGGGACGATGGCGGCGGGCAGTGCGGCCAGCACGCTGGAAGGCGTGGAAAAACGTATAGACGCGCTCGACGTGATGCGCGGCGTGGCGATCATGGGCACGCTCGGCACCAACATCTGGCTCTTCACCTCCCCTGCCGGCCCGCTGGACGCGCTGCAGATGAGCGGCGGCGGCACGGTCGAGACCTTCGTGCGCTTCCTGACCAACGGCAAGTTCCTCGGGCTGCTGACCCTGCTCTTCGGCATCGGCCTGGAGCTGCAATATCGCAGCGCCGTGCGCAGGGGCCTGGCCTGGCCCGGCCGCTACCTGTGGCGCTCGGCGTTGCTGCTGGCCGAGGGCACCCTGCACTACGTCCTGATCTTCGAGTTCGACGTGCTGATGGGCTACGCCATCACCGCCATGATCGTCGCGTACCTGGTGGGCAGGAGCGAGCGCGCGATCACCGGCTGGATGATCGGCATGGGGACGTTCCACGCCGCCCTGGTCGTGCTGGCCACCGTGGCGCTGCGGGCGCCCGCCGAGCCGGCCACGGGCGGCGGCGCCGGAACCCTCTACACCGAGGGGAGCTGGCTCGACCAGGTCGCCGCCCGCCTGCAGTACGCCGCCCTGTTCCGCATCGAGCTGGTTTTCATCGTCCCCCTGGGCATCGTCCTGTTCCTCCTCGGCGTCCGCCTCCTCCGGGCGGGGTTGTTCGAGGAGCGCGGCGCCCGGCTGCGCAGGAGGCTGACCGTGGCCGGGCTCGGCGCGGGCGTGCCACTGAACCTGGCCACCTCCTTCGCCGGCTCCGGCTGGTTCGTGGTCGACCGCTACCTGCTGGCTCCCCTGGTCGCTCTCGGCCTGCTCGGGCTGATCAGCACCGTCGTCCTCGGCCTGCGCGGCGCCCCCGGCCCGGTCCGGCGGGGGCTGACGAACCTCGGGCGCACGGCGCTGTCCGGCTACGTGCTGCAGAACCTGGTGGCCTGCGTGCTCTGCTACGGCTGGGGCCTCGGACTGGCGAGCGGGCTCGACGCTTACCGTCCCTGGTGGGTGCCGGTCGCGTGGGCGGCCATCTGCCTGCTGATCACCGTACTGGCCACGCTGTGGCTGCGCAGGTTCCGGCGCGGGCCGCTGGAGGCCGTCTGGCAGTGGGCCTACCAGGCGCCGTTCAGGCGCGCGGACGCCGCCCGCGCGCCCGCTGGAGACCGCGTCAGAAGTACTTCGGGGTGAGGTCCGTGGTGGGCCAGGTCTTCACGGTGCCGATCGCCTTGCCGAGGATGGGGTCGATCGCGTCGAAGTCCGGCGTGTCCTCCTCCTCCCTGCGGTTGAAGATCGCGCAGTAGCTGACGCCGTGCTGCACCCGCGCGAAGAAGCTGAACGTGCCGGGCATGCTGCCGTTGTGCCAGGTGTTCAGCCCTCCTGCGTTGTTCTTGCGCACGTGCCAGCCGAGGCCGTACCAGGAACCGCCGGAGTTCACGCCGATCTCCGGCTTGGCGAAGACGCGGGAGATCGACGTGGAGCTCAGCACGGGCCCGGCGCCGTCGAAGACGAAGCCCCACTTGACCAGGTCGACCGCCGAGGCGAGCCAGCCGCCGTTGGCGTCCTGGTTGGGCATGCTGAACCCGCCGTAGGGGTAGGGCACGGTGGCGCCCGACGGGTCCACCACGCTCTTCCTGGTGTACTTCGACTCGTAGACCACCTCTGTGGGGAACGCCTCCTTGCGCAGGCTGCGGCCGAGCCGCATGCGCTCGATGTCGACGGGGGCGAGCAGCTTCTGCCGCACGTACGTCTCGTACGGCAGGCCCGACACCTCCTCGATGAGCCGGCCGGCCAGCATGTAGCCGTAGTTGCTGTAGGCGTACTTCGAGCCGGGGGCGAAGTCGAGTTTCTTCGCGGTCGTGTACCTGGTGATGTCGGCGTGGTCGATCGGCAGCGGCACGTCGAGCGACGCCGCGATCGTCGTGTCGTTCCACAGCGGGTCGGTCGTCACGCCCCGGTCCCAGCCGCCCGTGTGCTGCAGCAGCCGCCAGAGGCTGACCTTCGCCAGCCGAGGGTCGGCCTTGGTCGGCACCTTCAGCACGTCGGCGACCTTGTCACTGAGGCTCAGCTCGCCGTCCTGGGCCAGCCGGACGAGGGCGGCGGCGGTCAGGCTCTTGCTCAGGCTCGCGATCCGGAACAACGACGTCGGCTGCACCTTCGCCGTGGAGCCGTCCGGCCGGGTGTAGGAGCCGTACCCGCGGGCGAGCAGGATCTTGCCGTTCTTGGCGACCGCGAGCTGGGCGCAGGAGATGCCGCGCTCCTTGATGTACGCCTTCAACGCCTTGTCGAACCCGGCCATCGATTTCGGCACGACCCCGGTAACCGGCGGCGCGGCCGACTCCGCCCACGCGGGGGCCGCCCCGAGGGTGATCGCCGGCACGGCACCCGCGCCCGCCTGAAGGAGCCGTCGCCGGCTGAGCATGGTCACGTTTCCCCCAACAGTCAGGACAATTGGAGGAAACTTTACTCATACCGTGTCAGGAGGGCGCCGAGTTTCCGGGCGCCGTTTCGTGACCAGGCCGGCCCGGCGTGCGGCGGCGCTGCTTCAGCTCCGCCTCGTACAGGTGGCGCACCCCTCCGGCCAGCTTCTCCCGGGCCTCCCGTTCCAGCTCCTGGAACTCGCGGTAGTAGCCGTCGTCGTACTCCTCGACGAGCTGGTACGTCCACCGGCCGTCGATGACGTTACGGCCGATCAGCTCGTGCTCGATCCGGTCGGCCCACACGTCATGCCCGCCCTGGCGCAGCAGCTCCACCACCCGGTCCAGCGCGAAGTCGGCGCTGCCGGTGAGCTGGTGCATCGCGTACAGATGACCTCTGGCCCGGTGGATCATCTCCAGGGCCTCGCTGAACCCGCCCAGCGCCTCGACGGTGACGTCGTCCAGGCCCTCGGGCCGGCGGTGGGCGGGGTCGGGCACACGTTCTGTCATGAGAGAACCGCTACCCACCGCCACCGCCTCTATCCGGCGCGAGCGGTCAGCCCCGATCCTGCCAGGTGCACAGGCAGACCCGGTTGCCCTCGGGGTCGGCCAGCACCCAGAAGCTCGGCGCCCCCTCGTCGTCCACGAGCGTGCCTCCCGCGGCGAGCGCGGCCTCGATGCGCGGCCGCACCTGCTCCGGGTCCACCCACACGTCCAGGTGCCAGCGCTGGCGGGGCTCCTCGCCGCCGGACTTCTGGAACCAGACCGCGGGCAGCGCGTCGTACGGGTCGCGCACCTCGTCGTCGACCCCGGCCTCCGACTGGTCCTTCATGGCCAGCACGGCGGCCCAGAACGGCAGCACCTCCTCATGGGACGGGGTGTCGAGCGCGAGCTCCATGCGGGACACGCTCGCGCTCTCCAGTTCCACGCCGGCCTCCGCGGCGATCCGCGAGATCGTACGGGCCAGCCGGACGTCGCGCTCGGTGACCCCGCGCGTGTCGTGGCTGGTGAGCCGGACGTCGACGTGGGTGTAGCGCAGGTCGAGATCGGGATGATGGTCCATCTCCTCGGCCGCCGCGCCGATGGCGTCGACGACGGAGAGCCCGGTCGCGAAGTTCCTCGTCCTGATGCGGGTGTGCAGGCCGCCGAGCAGGAGCACCCACCCGTCGAGCGCTTCGCCTGCGATCTGCTGTCCAGTGAGCTTGGTCATGAGGTCATGCTCGCGTACCGCCCGGGGACGGAGGAAGGCGGCACGGCGCTGGAGCTGCGGTGCAACCCGTTCGTTATGGGTTCGATCCGTGCGGGCCGCGACGCCGTACTCCGGGGCACTCGACCTTCCGGAGACCGCCATGACCATGCGACCGTTACCTCTCGTGCTCCTCGCGCTCGCCCTGCCCGTCGCCGCCTGCACCGCGCCCACCGGACAGGCCGCCTCCGCGTTCGGCCGGCCGCCCTCGGCGGCGCCGTCGCAGGAGCCCGCGCAGCCGCGCGGCGTCGTGTCCGTCGCGGAGGCCCGAACCGTACTCGACCAGTGGGACAAGGCGGAGGCGGACGCCCAGAGGCAGGGCGGCACCGGCTGGACGGCGGCCGAGACCGGGTTCGCCGCCACCATGAGCAAGGCCGACAGCCGGGCGCGCGAGATGATCGGCGAGACCGTCACCACACCGCGGCAGGCCATCGTCAAACCGCGCTTCGCCATCCCGGGGAAGGTCTCGGGCGCCGCGTGGTTCATGGCCGAGTTCCGCCGCAAGGGCGGCACCGCCTGGTCCCAGGTGATCTTCAAGAAGACGCCGGACGGCTGGCGCATGGTCTTCATGTCCATCACCTCCGCCAAGTCCCGGCCACCCGCCGTCGCCCGCGACGGCGACGGCCTGGCCACCGCGCTCGCGCCGGACGACGGCGACGGCCTCGTCGCCTCGCCTCGCCGGATCGCCCAGGCGCACGCCCGGCTGCAGGCCACGTACGGCGAGGACCGCGACGCCCTGCGGGTCTTCACCACGCGAGCCATCCCCCGCCTGAACGCCGACGCCAGGCGCGACGAGCGCGCGACGCTGGGCAACGAATGGACCATGGAGGTCCGTTCACGCCCGGTCGCCGAGGTCTACGCCCTCAGAACGGCCAAGGGCGGCGCCCTCGTCTGGTACGGGATCCGGCAGCAGAACATCCACGTCGCACGCCCCGGCACCACCGCCACCATGACGTTCACCGACCGCGTGCCCGCCGCGCTGAGCCACGGCCGCAGCTACGAGCGCAGGGCCGTGCTCAAGTCGGCCGGGATGTATCTCGCCGTCGTGCCCCGCTCGCCCGGCCCGGCGCGGGTCCCCGCGGAATGGTTCATCAGCCTCAGCGCCGGCGGCTCCTGACCCGCGCGATGACGCCGGCGACAGCCCGACCGTGCACCTAGGTACACCCCCGGCGTGCCCTCACCCCCATTCCGGCCCCTGACCTGGCTCATTAGCGTCGAAGCCAGCATCCAAGGGGGTCTCAGCCGTGAACACGTCACTCCACTCCTCGACCGCACCGAAGGGCTCGCCCGCCCCGGCCGCGCGGGCACCCGCCCCGGACCTGGCCCGGGGAATCATGTTGCTGGCGATCGCGTACGCCCACGCGCCGCTGTACGTCAAGGCCGTCGACGGCACCGGGCTGCTCAACGACGTCCTCGCCTTCCTGCACCAGTTACTGATCAACAACCACGCCCGGCCGATGTTCGCGTTCCTGTTCGGCTATTCGCTGGTGCAACTGCTCAACCGGCAGTTGCAGCGGGGCAACGACTGGGTGAGCGTGCGCAAACTGCTGCGCCGCCGGGGCTGGTGGTTGCTCGCCATCGGGTTCGTGCACGTCATGGTGATCGTCCCGCTCGACATCCTCGCCCCGTACGGCATCGCCGCCCTGCTCTGCGTCGGCCTGCTGCGGGCCAAGGACAGGACGCTCCTGTGGCTGTCGGGCATCGCCCTCGTGCCGTCGGCGCTGATGGTCGGGTTCGCCATGTGGTACCCGCTGTCGGAGGGCACCTCGGCGTACGAGGCCGGCAACATCGTCCCCGAGGCGTACGGCGCCGCCGAGTTGCTGATGGGCCGGCTCGTGTCGTGGCCGTTCGGCCTCGTCATCGGCGTCATCATGGTCATCCCCGGGGTGTTCGCCGGGATCTGGGCCGCGCGCCGGCGGCTGCTGGAGGAGCCCGTCGAGCACCGGACGCTGCTGATCCGCATCTCCGTGATCACCACCGCCGTGTCGCTGCTCGGCTCCGTCCCCGCGGGGCTCATGCAGGCCGGCTGGTGGACCGCTCCGTCCGGCACGTCGGTGCTGGTCGCCTCGCTCCTGCAGCCGTTCACCGGGCACTTCGGCGGCATCGGGCTGGCCGCGATCATGGGTCTGGCCGCGATCCCCGTCATCCGCCGGCCGAACGCCCTGGCCACCGCTCTCCAGGCGCTCGGCCAGCGCTCCATGAGCCTGTACCTCTTCCAGTCCGTCGTGTTCGTCACGCTCTTCTTCCCGTACGGGCTCAACCTGCAGCACGACCTCGGCCTCGCGGGCGCCACGGGAGTGGCCACGGCCACCTGGCTGGCGTCGCTCCTCATCGCCGACCTCATGCGCCGCGCCGGACACCGCGGCCCGGCGGAGATCCTGCTGCGCCGCCTGGCCTACCGGTGACCCGCGCGCCCGCGAGCCGGTGCCGGATAAGGTGATCGGATGTCTGTCCGTCTGATCGGAGCCAATCCCGGTCTCACCCTGTCCGTCGCCGGCGAGCGGGTCGCCTTCGTGTCCGTGTGGCGGGTCGACTGGTCCGCACGCGGCAAGGGAAACGCCCTGGTCATGTGGCACGACGGCACCACCAGGGTCGTCGCCGAGGACCGCGAGCTCGGGGCCTGGCTGGCCGACGGCTTCACCCGGCACTTCCCCGAGGTGCGCGGCCTGGCGTGGCCGCGGCCCGCGTTCACCCGGGCGCCCGTCGACCTGGAGCTCGACCTGGACAAGGGGCTGCGGGCCACGGCGGACGACGTGACGGTCGAGATCCCCGGCCCGCCCCGCGAGCGGCGGGCCGTCCGCGTGCCGGAGTTCGACCTCGGAGGCGTGCCGCACCTGCTCACCAACGTCTTCATGCCGTGCGACACCGGCAACCTGACGATCGGCGGCACGGCGGTGCCCGCCGACTCGGCCACCGCCTTCCTGGCCGACGCCGAGGTGTGGAGCAACTGACCACCCGCCCCTGCTCCCCGTACGGAGGCTCGCGGCGCGCGGTTTCCTCGACGAGGTGAGACCCGCTCCGGCAGCCCTGTGCGGATAGGGTCGAAGGCAGGCCTGGGAACGGAGGGAACCGATCATCGCCAGCGACCACTCGCACCCGACCGATCATGGTCGCGACCACTCCCGCCCGCACGACGAACGGTCGCCGCGCCGCCGGGTGACCGAGGCCGCGATCCTGAGCGGTCACGACCAGAGCCTGGCCGACATCGCCCAGTGGACGTGCCCGCACGGGCAGCATGCCGGGAACGGCTGCGTCACCTGCTACCGCGCCGCGGGCGAGGCCGACCCGGCGTTGCCGCTGTGGGACGTCGCGGTGTGGTTCACCTCGGTCAAGCCGATCCCGATCAGGGCGCTGCACGACGTGCACCGCCATGACCGCCAGTTCGCGATCGACCAGCCGTCGACGCCTCTGGTCTACCTGCTGAGCGGGCAGGCCCGGGCGGCGCTGGGGGCGGAGGCGGTGGCGGGCGTGGTCGGGTTCTTGGTGCAGAACCAGCACATCGTGGACGAGTTCGTCGTGACGGAAATTCGTGCCGTGCGTTCGTGACGCGCACGCGACGCGATGTGTGATAGCGTGAGAGCAGTTGCAGATGTGTTACCCATAAGACTTGTGCGCACCTGACGAGATCGATCTTCAGGTGCGTTTTTTGTTTCCGGTCATCTCCGGATGGGCTCATTCCAGCGACGCGGGGTCCGTAACGTGCGGATCTCGTCCCGCCTCCTATCTAAAGGAGATAGACATGGCGACCGGAACCGTGAAGTGGTTCAACTCCGAAAAGGGCTTCGGCTTCATCGCGCAGGACGGCGGCGGCGCCGACGTGTTCGCGCACTACTCCAACATCGTTTCCAACGGTGGCTACCGTGAGCTGGCCGAGGGCCAGAAGGTGGCCTTCGACGTCGTCCAGGGCCAGAAGGGCCCGCAGGCGGAGAACATCGTTCCCGCCTGACACGGCATCAAGCTCCACGACCGGGGCCCGCACCTGCATGGGTGCGGGCCCCGGCTCGTTTTCTGCAGGCACCGCCCATGAGGTGCGGAATGCCTGGGTAAGACGGGGTGCGACAGAAGGGTCGCGAGGAGAGTCCTGCGCATGCGAAATGACGGCGAGCTGATGCTGGGCGGGCTGCTGGAGGCGGCCCACCTGATCGCGCTGGAGCAGGTCCCCGGCGTGGTCGCGGAGCACGCCCGCTCGGCCGGCTTCACCCAGGTCCTGATCTACGTGACCGACCTCCAGCAGCAGCGCCTCGTACCCCTGCCTGGCCAGCACAACGGCGACGGTGAAGTGCTCGAGCCGATCCTCATCGACACCACGCTCGCCGGACGGGCCTTCCGCAACGTGGAGATCGTACGCAGCCGGCGACCGGAGCCCGGGCAGGAGCCCCGGGTGTGGGTGCCCGTCCTGGACGGTACCGAACGCCTCGGCGTGCTCCAGGTGAGCATGCCGGGAACCGGCGAGATCGCCGAGCGGCGGGTCGCCCAGCTGGCATCGCTCGTCGCGCTGCTCCTGGCGGTCAAACGCTCCCACAGCGACTCCTACGCGCGGCTGGTCCGCGTCCAGCCGATGACCCTGTCGGCCGAGGTGCTGTTCAACCTGCTGCCGCCGGGCACGTTCGCCAACGATCGCGTGGTGGTCAGCGCCATGCTGGAGCCGGCGTACCAGGTGGGCGGCGACGCCTACGACTACGCCATCGACGGTGACACCCTGCACGTGTCCGTCTTCGACGCCATGGGCCACGACACGTCGGCCGGGCTGACCGCCACCGTCGCCATGGGCGCCTGCCGGAACGCCCGCATCCACGGCACCGACCTCGCCACCGCCGGCCAGACCGTCGACGAGGCGATCGCCGAGCAGTTCACCGGGCGGTTCGCGACCGGGATCCTGGCCGACCTCGACCTGCGTACCGGTGAGCTGAGCTGGGTGAACCGGGGACACCACCCGCCGCTGGTGTTGCGCGGGGGCCGCTGGGTGACCACACTGGCCGCCGAGCCCGACCCGCCGATGGGGTTCCGGCTGAGCCCGGGCACCGGGCTGCTCGGCTATCAGCTGCAACCGGGTGATCGCCTGGTCCTCTACACCGACGGGATCATCGAGGCGCAGAGCCCGGACCGGGAGTTGTTCGGGCTCGAACGGTTCATCGACTTCCTCATCCGCCACGAGGCCGACGGGCTGACCGTGCCCGAAACGCTGCGGCGGCTCATCCAGGCCATCCTGAAACACCAGCGCGGCCGGCTCCAGGACGACGCCACCGTGGTGGTCGTGGAGTGGCAGAGCCGCACCTCGGACCGCCTCGTGCTCTGAGGTCCGGACGCCCGCGGCAGCGCCCAGACCTGCGCAACAGCCCGCGGCAGCCCTCCGCCCCCGGGTGCCCCGGCGGATCCCGGGGCCACCTGGCCTCTCTACGGGGCGCTGACGGGGACGAAGCCGGTGCCGGCGCGGTAGTGGGGCGACTGGTGGCGGAAGTAGGTGTTGTAGACCTGGCAGTAGCGGCCGCCCCGGGCCAGCAGCGTGGGGTGGTCGCCCTCCTCGACGATCCGGCCGTGGTCGAGCACGATGATGCGGTCGACGTGTTCGATGGTGGACAGCCGGTGAGCGATGACGATCGAGGTGCGGCCGGCCAGCACGACGTCGAGGCCCTCCTGGATCTGGGCCTCGGTCAGCGGGTCGACGCTGGCCGTGGCCTCGTCGAGCACCACGATGGCGGGATCCTGGATGAGCAGCCGGGCCAGCGCGACGAGCTGGCGCTGACCCATGGACAGGGCGCGGCCGTGCTCGCCCACGTCGGTCCGCAGGCCGTGCGGGAGCGCGTCGACCCAGTCGCCCCCGCCCACCGCCGACGCGGCGGCGAGCACGTCGTCGTCGCTCGCCTCCGGCCGCGGGTAGCGGATGTTGTCGGCGACCGTGCCGCTGAACAGGAACGGCGCTTGCGGGACCGCCCCGATCTGCCGGCGGTAGGCGGGCAGGTCGAGGTCGCGGATGTCGTGGCCGTCGATCAGCAGACTGCCCTGCTGGAACTCGTAGAAGCGGGTGATCAGCTTGCTGAGCGTGGACTTGCCCGCGCCGGTGTGCCCGACCAGCGCGACGGTCTCGCCCGCCTCGATGAGCAGGTCGAAGTCGCGCAGCACGGGGTTGCCCGGGTCGTAGCCGAAGGTGAGGCCGCGGAAGTCGATGCGGCCGGCGAGCCTGCCGGGCTCTCGCGCGCCGGTCTGCACCACGCGCGGCTCGGCGTCGATGAGGGCGAAGACCCGCTCGGACGCCGACAACCCCTGCTGGAACTGGGACCAGAACGCGGCGATGGACGTCAGCGGGAGCCAGAAGAGCGCGACGCCCTGCAGGAACAGATACCAGTCGCCGGCGCTCAGGCCACCGCCGATCACCGCCGTGCCGCCCAGCTGCACGAGGGCGACCGTGGCGAGCCCCGCCACCAGGAAGAGCACGGGGAAGACGGCGGAGAAGACGAACCCCTGCCGCAGCGTCACGCGGTAGCTCTGCCGGTTGATGGGCCGGAACTCGTCGTAGACCTGCTTCTCCTGGCGGAAGTTCTTCGCCACCGCGATGCCGCCCATGGTCTCCTGCAGGTTGGCGTTGACCCGGCTCAGCGAACGTTGCGCGTGGCGCGTGCTGGCTCGCGCGAGGCGGCGGAACAGCAGGGCGATGCACACCACGATCGGCACGACGAGCATCGTCAGGAGGGCGAGCTCGACGCTGCGCAGGAACAGCAGAACCGTGACGAAGCCAACCATCAGCACCTGGCTGATCAGGTCCATCGTCAAGGTGGAGACCGTGGCGAAGTCGTCGGTGTCGGACGTCACCCGGCTGACGATGCGGCCCGACGGCGTCTCGTCGTAGAACGACAGGTCGCGGGCGAGCACGGCGTCGAACGCGTCCTCGCGCAGCCGCAGGACGACGTCGCCGGTGACCCGCGCGCTCTGCCACTGCCGGACGAAGTTGAACCCCCATCCGAGCACCCCTGCCAGCAGGGTGCCGCCGACCAGGTGCAGGCCGACCTCGGCGATGGTGCCGTCGGCGAGCGCGTCGACGGCCAGGCTGGCCAGCAGCGGGACGGCCGCCTGGCTGACCGAGCCCAGCACGATCATCGAGGCGACCACGAACATGGCGCCCAGCTTGGGCCTGAAGTAGGACAGGATCCGGCGGAGCAGGTCGCGGTCGTTGTAGGTGCGGTCGTAGTCCTCGGCGTCGAGGCCGTCCATGATGAAGCCCATCAGCGGGCCCTCCCCTGCTCGCTCTCCAGGACCGGCTCGTCCGGCTCGTCCGGCTCGTCCGGCGGGTCCGCCGCCACGCCGGGGGCCGCCTCGACCTCGTCGTAGTGGGAGAAGATCCGGCGGTAGAGGGGGCTGCGCCGGATGAGCTCGTCGTGCGTGCCGTAGTCGGCCAGCTCGCCCCGCCGCAGCAGCAGGACCTTGTCGGCCCAGCGGATCTGGGAGAGCCGGTGGGTGATGAGCAGCGTCGTGCGGCCGTCGAGGACCCGGCCGATCGCCTGCTGGATGAGGTCTTCCGTGGCGGAGTCGATGGCGCTGGTCGAGTCGTCGAGCACCAGGATCGCCGGGTCGGTCAGCAGCGCTCGCGCGATGGCCAGGCGCTGGCGCTGGCCGCCCGACAGCGTGATGCCGCGCTCGCCGATGACGGTGTCGTAGCCGTCGTCGAGTTCGGCGATGAACTCTGCGGCCTGCGCGTCCTCGGCCGCCCTGACCACGGCCTCGCGGTCGGCCCGCTGGCCCAGGCTGAAGGCGATGTTCTCGGCCACGGAGCGGGAGAAGAGCACGATGTCCTGCTCGATGGTGGAGATCTGGGAGCGCAGGGAGTCGAGGTCCCAGTCGCGTACGTCGACGCCGTCGACCAGGATGCGGCCCGAGGTGACGTCGTAGATGCGCGGCACCAGCTTGGTGAGCGTGCTCTTGCCCGATCCGGTCTCGCCCACGATCGCCACGGTCTCGCCGGGCCGCACGGTGAACGTCACGCCGCGCAGCACCGGCTCGCCCTCGTCGTAGCCGAACGTGACGTCCTCGAAGACGATCTCTCCGGCGATGGGCGCGGCGCGGCCGTCGTGCCGCTGCTCCAGCTCGACCTCGGCGCCGATGATGTCGAGGATGCGGCGGGAGGAGGCGATGCCGATCTGCACCAGCGAGAAGGTGAAGATCGAGATCTGCGTCGGGAAGCCCAGCATGACGACGAGGCCCATGTAGGCCACCAGGTCGCCGACCGTGATCGCCCCCGCCCCCTGCAACATGAGGCCGTGCCCCATGGCGCCGGCCACCGCGAAGGCGTAGAGGAAGGTGGGCAGATAGCGGGCCTGGACGAGGCCGTTGCGGACGAACGAGTCGCGGTAGAGGCGCGCGTGGGCGCGGAAGCGCCGCCGCTCCTGCCCCTCCTGCGCCGTCACCTTGATCACCTCGATGCCGCGCACGGCCTGGTTGAGCCCGGCGTTGAGCTCGCCGAACTGCTCGCGCATGCGGGTCGAGACCGGGTTGAGCCTGCGCATGTAGTGGCGCAGCGCGAACACGAAGACGAGCGCGTAGACGCCGGGCACGAGCAGCAGCCGGGGGTCGATGGCGGCGATGAAGAAGAACGGCACCAGGCCGTTCAGCCAGGAGTCGACGATCAGGTCGACGCCGGGACTGATCATGATGGACAGCTGGCGGATGTCGTTGGCCGCCCTGGCCATGAGGTCGCCGACGCGCTGGCGGTTGTGGAAGGTCTGGCTCTTGCCGAGGAGGGCGACGTAGAGCTCGTCGCGGGCGTCACGCTCCAGCCGTTTGGCCAGCACCTCGCTTCCCATGCGGGCGACCAGGTCGGACAGGCCCCGGGCGGTGACCAGCGCCAGCATCGCCAGCGTGATCGCCCACAGGGCGGCGGCCGGCTCGCCGCGCTCGCCCAGCACGGCGTCGAAGGCGTCGCCGGTGAGGTAGGGCACGGAGGCGTTGAGCACGATCATGACGAGCGACCCGCCGAGGAACCCGGCCAGGTGCTGCGGATGCCGGCGCAGGTGGGACCAGAGCCAGCGCACGGGACCGCGCCGGTCGTATCGCGGACCGGAGACGGAGAACTCCGAGCTGTTGGTGGTCACCTGCAGGTCCTTCCCCCTTGAGCCGCGGCGGCGGCACCGCACTGTTCCTACCACCCGGGGCCGACAGAATCCCATCGCTTTTCGTGCCGCTTGACAGAAACCTGCAACTGTAGTTATATGTTTTATGAAGCCATACGTAGAAGGATCGAGACACACACGGAGGTGGCAGACGATGCGGCTCACGTCGATCGACTCGGCCTTCCGCGAGCTGGAGCGGCAGCTGGACAGGCTGACGCAGCCCGTGTTCGGTGACGGGTGGACGTCGGTGCCGATGGACGCCGTCCGCCGCAACGACGAGATGCTGCTCCGCTTCGACCTTCCCGGCATCGACCCCGACTCGATCGAGGTCACGGTCGACCGCGGCGTCCTCTCGGTGAGCGCACGACGCGAGGAGAGCTACACCGAGGACGAGGGCGTGTTCGTCCACGAGCGCTCGACCGGCACCTTCACCCGGCAGGTCTACCTGCCCGACCATCTCGACGCCGACGGTGTCCAGGCCGCATACGACAACGGCGTGCTCACCGTGCGCGTGCCGGTGCTGGAGGCGGCCCAGCCGCGCAAGATCGAGATCGCGAAGGGCGACGCCGCCAGGGCGCTCACGAAGTGACCATGGGCGTGGCGGCCTCCGCCACGCCCATCACGAAGGAAGGGGTCCGCGATGTTCAAGACGGCACCGACGGTCGTCCTGCCGGCGGTGGAGGACCGCCCGGTGATCGGCACCTACTCCACCGCCGAACAGGCCAAGAAGGCCGTCGGTTTCCTGGCCGAGAACGGGTTCCCCGTGGAGCGGTCCGGCATCGTCGGCCACGATCTCCGCCTGGTGGAGACCGTCATGGGCCGCGCCACCGCGGGACGCGCCGCGGCCGCGGGCGCCGCCACCGGCCTCTGGTTGGGCTTGATCATCGGCCTGCTCATGCCGCTCTTCGCCGGCTCGACGGGCTCGACGGGGGCGTTCGTGCTCGGCGGGCTCGCCTACGGCGCACTCTTCGGCGCCGCGTTCGCGCTGGTCACCTACCTGGCCAACAAGGGCCCCGGGTTCATCTCCCAGCAGGCCGTCGTCGCCGACCGCTACGACGTCGTGGCCGACGCGGCCGTCGCCGACGACGCCCGCAACCTGCTGATCAAACACAACTGGCGCTCGTAGGCGCCACGAGGAGGGAGCCGGCCGGCGGTCCTCTGGCCGGGCGCGGTGACGCGGTAGCGCAGGTGGGCCGGGCGCATGGGGTGACGTCCGACGGCGCGCGGCAGCTCGCTCCGGCGAGTGGGACGCCGTCGCAGTCGGTGACCCGGCCGTGCACGACCATCGGGGTGGCGAGCCCCGCGAGCCACTCCCTGCCCGGTCGGCCCGGTCTCCTCGACGAAGGCGTGCGGGCGGGTGACGAGGGCGGTGACCGAACAGCTGTCGCATTTATGACATGGCGTGATGTCGCCTCCGCTAGCGCTTGATGGTCGCGCAGGTCGTGGGCCAGGCTGCTCGACGGCGTTCGTGACGCTCGTCGACATCGATGACAGGGCGCCACGAGTGGAGGCTCCCCGTTGCGACAGCGCGTTCTTCCCGCCCGGCCACCGCGCCGCCTCGCCGCCGCGGCCTCGGTCGCGATGACGGCGCTGCTCATCCTGACCGGGACGGCCCTCCCGGCACAGGCACACCCCGGCCCGGCCACCCCGCCACGAACCCAGCCACAACCCGCACCCTCGACCACGCCCTCAACCTCGACCACGCCCTCAACAGGGCCGACCACGGCGCCGCAAGGCGGGACGGGGGTCCAGGCGGAGCTGGCCGCGCGGCTGGCGGAGGGGGACTCGGCGTTCTGGGTCGAGTTCAAGGCGCGGGCCGCGCTGAAGCGGGCCCCGGCGATCAAAGACTGGGCCGCGCGCGGCGCCGCCGTGGTGGACGAGTTGCGCTCGACCGCCGACTCGAGCCAGGCGAAGGCGCGGGACCTGCTGCGTGAGGCGGGGGCGCGGTACACGTCCCTGTTCATCGACAACTCGATCCACGTGCACAGCGGCTCGGCCGCGCTGGCGCGTGAGCTCGCCCAGGACCCGGCGGTCGAACGGGTACGGCTGCCACGCACCTACCGGTTGCCCGAGCGCAGGCCGGGCGAGCGCGTGGCCGCCGAGGGCGCGGTGGAATGGGGAGTGGCCGCCGTCCACGCCGACAAGGTGTGGACCGACTACAAGAGCGACGGGCACGGCGTCGTGGTGGGCTCCATCGACTCGGGCGTG
Organism: Nonomuraea mesophila; assembly: GCF_004352805.1. Classification (NCBI taxonomy): domain Bacteria; kingdom Bacillati; phylum Actinomycetota; class Actinomycetes; order Streptosporangiales; family Streptosporangiaceae; genus Nonomuraea; species Nonomuraea mesophila. The sequence goes on along the minus strand of NZ_SMLD01000015.1, from coordinate 43,575 downwards.
GACGTCTCCCACCCGGCCCTCGCCGCCGCGTACCGGGGAGCGGACGGGACACACGACCACAACTGGTACGACCCCACGGGCCTGTGCACCGCGCCAGGCCCGTGCGACACCTACGGCCACGGCACGCACACCATGGGGACGACGGTGGGCTCCGGCGGCATCGGGGTCGCCCCCGGCGCCCGGTGGATCGCGGCCAGGGGCTGCCAGGACTATCGGTGCGGCGAGCTGACGCTGGCGCTGTCCGCGCAGTGGATGCTGGCCCCCACGGCGGCCGACGGCTCAGCCCCCGACCCGGCGGCGCGGCCGAACATCCTCAACAACTCCTGGTCCTCGGCGCCGGGCGACGAGTGGTACCGGGACTACGTACGCCAGTGGGTGGCGGCCGGCATCTTCCCCGCCTTCGCCGTGGGCAACGACGGGTCCGACTGCGGCACCCAGCGCTCCCCCGGCGAATACCCGGAGTCGTACGCCGTCGGAGCCGTCGACCGGGACGGCAAGGTGGCCTGGTTCTCCTCGCGGGGCACGGAAGGCGCCGCCGACAGCAAGCCGGACATCGCCGCGCCGGGCCAGGACGTACGCTCCAGCGCCCCCGGCGGCGGCTACGAGGTGCAGAGCGGCACGTCGATGGCGGCCCCGCACGTGAGCGGCGCGGTGGCGCTCATGTGGTCGGCCGCCCCCGCACTGGCCGGCGACATCGCCGCGACCAGGGACATCCTCGACCGCACCGCGCAGGACCGCGCCGACACGACGTGCGGCGGCACCGCGGGTGACAACAACGTGTACGGCGAGGGCATGCTGGACGCCTACCGTGCCGTCGGCGCGTCGCCGCGGACCGGGACCGGCACGCTGACGGGCACGGTCACCGACGAGCGCACCGGCGAGCCGGTGGCGGGCGTGCGGGTGTCGGCCACCGGGCCGCGCACGCTGGACACCACGACCGCCGCCGACGGCACGTACCGTCTCCACCTGGACGAGGGCGGCTACGACGTCGCCCTGTCGTTCTTCGGCTACCGTACGCACGAGCTCAAGGACGTGCGGGTGAGCGGCGGCGAGACACTGACCCGCGACGTCGACCTTGTTCCCGCGCCCACGGGCCGCGTCACCGTCCGGGTCGCGGACGGCTCGGGGCAGGGCTGGCCGGTGTACGCCGCGGTGACCGTGGCCGGGGCGCAGCGCACCTGGTTCAGCGACCCCGGCGACGGGCGGGCGGTGCTCGACCTGCCCCTGGACGGCACGTACGAGATCACGGCCGCCCCGCGCCACCCCGGCTACGCTCCTGTGACCGGCCAGGTCACGGTCGGCGGCGACGTCACGCTCGACCTGTCCGCGCGGATCGACGCGGCGGCCTGCGCCGCCCCCGGCTACGCCGCCGCGGACGGCGCATGCGCTCCGGTGCCGGGCACGCTCGTGCACGGCGCCGTCACCGACGCGAACACCGGCGACCCGATCGACACCGCCACCGTCACGAGCCCGGGTGGCGGCACGGCGGAGACGGCGCCCACCCCTGACGACGACGCGCTGCCCGACGGCTTCTACTGGGTGTTCGCGCCCATGTCGGGAGAGCGGGTGCTCAGCGTCGCCCAGCGCGGCTACCGGCCGGCCTCCGAGCGCGTGACGGCGGGGACCGGCGAGGTGGCGAGGGCCGACTTCGTGCTGAAGGCGGGCCGGCTCTCGGTCAAGCAGGACGACGTGTCGGCGCGGGCCAGGCTGGGCCAGAAGGTCACGACCCGCCTGACCCTCACCAACCGGGGCAGCGCGCCGCTCACCTACGACCTCGCCGAGTCGCGGCGGGACGTCATGGCCGGGCTGCGGGGCGCGCCCGTGCGCCGGGTGCGCACGGACGGCCTGAGCCCCGCCGCGACCACGGCGGGCGGCACGACGGACAAGACAGCGGGCGACACGACGGGCGGTACATCGGCCGACACGGCGGGGGCGCCGGAGCAGGCTTCCGCCGGCCAGGCCCCGGCCGCGGAGCCGTGGACGGGCGTCGCCGACTATCCGACCACGATCAGGGACAACGCCGTGGGCTACCACGACGGCCAGGTGTACTCTTTCGGCGGCTCACAGCGCGGCCAGGGCGGCACGCCCGCCTCGTACGTCTACGACCCGGTCACGACGTCCTGGTCCCCTCTCGCGGACATGCCGCGGGCCCGGCAGAAGGCCGCCTCGGGGTTCGTGGACGGCAGGTTCTACGTCGTCACCGGCTGGGACGCGCAGGGCGAACCGGCCGCGCGTACCCTCATCTTTGATCCCGCCACGAACGCCTGGAGCACGGGGGCGGACAACCCGCATCCGTGGGGCGCGGTCGGCTCGGCGGTGCTGAACGGCCGCATCTACGCGGTCGGCGGCTGCGCCGGCGAGTGCCAGACGGCGACGGCCCAGGTCACGGTGTACGACGTGGCGGGCGACCGCTTCACCACCGCCGCCCCCTACCCCGAGCCGATCTCGTGGGCGGCCTGCGGCGGCCTGGGCGGCAAGGTCTACTGTGCGGGCGGGCTGGCCGAGGGTCCGCGCGGCACGCAGCGCTCCTACGTCTACGACCCGGCCCGCGACTCCTGGGAGCGGATCGCCGACCTGCCCTTCGACCTGTGGGGCAGCAGTTACGCGGTGGCGAACGGCAGGCTGGTCGTCGCCGGCGGGGTCACGGAGGGCGGCACCATGCTGACCAACGAGGCGTTCGCCTACGATCCCGACGCCGACACGTGGACGCCGCTGCCGAACTCCCGCTACGCCCTCTACCGGGGCGCGGCGGCCTGCGGCGTCTACAAGGTGGGCGGCGCGGACGGCCCGCGCGTCACCCCGTTCACGGAGGTGCTGCCCGGCCTCGACGGCTGTGACGCGGCCGGGACGGACGCGCCCTGGCTGAGCGCGAAACCGGCCCACGGCACGCTCGCCCCCGGCCGCAGCGCCCGCGTCACGCTCACCTTGGACGCCCGCGAGCTGGCCGGGCCCGGCACGTACGAGGCGGAGCTGGTGGTGAACGAGGACACGCCGTACCCGGCGCCGCGGCTCGGCGTGACCCTGGAGGCGCGGGCGCCGTGGCACTGGGCGCGGCTGTCCGGCCGGGTGCGGTCGAAGGCGTGCGACGGAACGGTGTCGCCGCTGCCGGGGGCGACGGTCACCGTCGAACGCCACCGCGAGTCGTGGACCGCGGGCAGCGACGCCGAGGGCCGCTACGAGCAGTGGCTGCGCGGTGGCCTTCCGAAGGCGAGGGTCACCGTCACCGCCGGCGGGCACAGGACGTCGGCCTTCGACGTCCGGCCGCTGCCGCACGCCGACGTACGCCGTGACGTCACGCTGACCCGCGACGGCTGCTGAGGTTCGGGGCGCCGGTCGCCGTGGAGTCCCGGCCATTCGGGGCAGAGGTGACTGTGTGAAGAACTTCAATCCCGGTCGGGAACCCCTGTGGGGACTGGTGCCGCCGCTGCTGGCCAGGATGGCCGCGTGGAGCGCGTGCCTGATCCTGGTCGGCGTGGTGGCCAACTACCTGATCGGCGTCGTGGCGGCGATGCGGCTCATCGCGCTGCCCGTGGCGGTCGCCCTGCTGCTCACCGCGCTGCTCTTCCCGCTGACCAAACGCCTGGGCGAGGCGGGCATGCGGCCGATCTACGCCACGTGGGTGACGATGCTGGTCGCGCTCGCCGTACTGGCCGGGACGGGCTGGATCATCGGCGTACGCGGCAACAAGGAGTTCCCCGGCCTGGTCAAGCAGGTGCAGGAGACCGCGAGGACCGTGGAGGGCTGGCTCTACAGCGGCCCGCTGCGCCTGGAGCCGAACCAGCTCAGCCAGTGGGTCGAGGACGTCGCGGGCCTGATCAGGACGCAGCAGCAGCAGATCACCGCCACCGTGCTCCAGGGCACGATGGTGGTGCTGGAGGTGCTGGCCTCCATCGTGCTGCTGCTGTTCGTGACGTTCTTCCTGCTGAAGGACGGCGACCGGATCTGGGCCTGGTTCCTCAAGGGCTTCGGCACGGCGGCGCCGCGCGTCGACCGGGCGGGACGTACGGCCTGGGCCACGCTGTCGCACTACGTGCACGGCACGGTGGCCGTGGCGGCGGTGCACGGCATCGTCATCGGCATCGTGCTGGCGATCATGGGGGTGCCGCTCTGGCCGGCGCTCGCCCTGCTGATCTTCCTGGCGAGCTTCGTCCCCATCGTCGGCATCTTCTTCGCGGGAGCGGTGGCGACGCTGGTCACGCTCGGTTCCCGTGGCCCCGTCTACGCGCTGATCTTCGTGGGCATCCTGGTGGTGGAGCAGCAGCTCGAGAACCACGTGCTGCAGCCGCTGATCGTCGGCAGGGTGCTGCGCTTCCATCCGCTGGCGATCATCATCGTGCTCGCCGTCGGCGGCATCCTGGCGGGCATCGCGGGCGCGGTCGTCGCCGTGCCGATCGCCGCGATCCTCTACCGGTCGATACCCGAGCTGTTCCGCGATCCGCCGCCGGAGCTGCCGCCTCCCAAGCCGGGGAGGCCAGAGGCCAACGAACCCCCGCGTCCCGAACCGGCCGCGCCCGGGAAGGGCGAACCGCCTCCCGCCGCCCACGATCGGAGCACTCCGTGAGCCGCCTCGACCGGCGCCTCCGGGATACGGTTGAGCCGTGACTACGCCTCAGGTCGCCGACATGTGGTTCGACCCGTCCTGCCCCTACACCTGGGTGACCTCCCGCTGGCTGCTGGAGGTGCGGAAGGTGCGGCCCGTCGAGGTGCGCTGGCACGTCATGAGCCTGTCCGTGCTCAACGAGGGCCGTGACGACGACCCCGAAGGCGACCCCGAGGGCTACCTGTGGGTGCCGGTCCGCGTGTGCGCGGCCGTCCTGCGGCAGCACGGCCAGGAGGCGCTGGGCCGGTTCTACACCGCGCTGTGGACGACCGGCGGCGACGGCGACTGGATCGCCGACCTGCGTACGGCGCTGGAGAGCGCGGGGCTGCCGGCCGAGCTGGCCGCGGCGGGCACGTCCACCGACTACGACGACGACGTGCGGGCCTCCCACGCCGAGGGCGTCGCCCTGGCCGGCGAGCACGTGGGCACGCCGATCGTGGCCGTCACGGGGGCGGACGGCGGCGGGCGCGTCGCGTTCTTCGGCCCGGTCATGTCGCGCATCCCGCGCGGCGAGGACGCCGGCCGGCTGTGGGACGGCACGCTGCTGGTGGCGGGCACGGCGGGCTTCCACGAGCTGAAGGGCGGGCCGCACCAGGAGCCGGTGCTGGGCTGAGTCAAACCGTCTGATCAGGGTTGATAACGTGACCCCGGCGGTCCTGTCACCGACTCGGGAGTTCGTTTGACCGTTACGGCCTGGCTGGCGGTGGCCGCGTTCCTGTGCGCGTACACGCTGATCGCCACCGAGAAGGTGCATCGGGTCGCGGCGGCGCTCGGCGGCGCGGCGATCATGCTCGTGATCCACGCCACCGACGCGGGCGCGGCGTTCTTCGACGAACATTCCGGCATCGACTGGAATGTGATCTTCCTGCTCCTCGGCATGATGATCATTGTCGGGGTGCTGAAACAGACCGGCGTCTTCGAGTTCCTGGCCATCTGGGCGGCCAAACAGGCCAGAGGCCGGCCGTTCCGGCTCATGGCGCTGCTGATCGTCATCACGGCGTGCGCGTCGGCGCTGCTCGACAACGTGACCACCGTGCTGCTCATCGCGCCCGTGACGTTCCTGGTGTGCGAGCGGCTGGCGCTGCCCGTGGCCCCCTACCTGATCGCCGAGGCGCTGGCGTCCAACATCGGCGGCGCCGCCACGCTCGTCGGAGACCCGCCCAACATCATCATCGCCAGTCGTGCCGGCCTCACCTTCAACGACTTCCTCGTCCACATGGCGCCGCTCATCGTGGTGCTGGTGGCGGTGTTCATCGGGCTGTGCCGGTGGTTGTTCAGGTCGGCGTTCACCTACGACCCCGAGCGGGCCGCGGAGATCATGGCGCTGAACGAGCGGGAGGCCATCGCCGACCACCGGCTCCTGCGGCAGTCGCTGGCCGTGCTGGTGCTGGTGATGGCGGCGTTCGTGCTCCATCCCGTGCTGCACTACGAGCCGTCCGTGGTCGCGCTGCTCGGCGCGGGCGTGCTGGTCGCGGCCACCCGCGTGACGACCGAGGAGGCCATCGCCGAGGTCGAGTGGCCGACGCTCGTGTTCTTCGCGGGGTTGTTCGTCATGGTGGGCGGGCTGGTGGAGACCGGCGTCATCGGGCTGGTCTCCGAGGCTGCGGCCGAGGCCACCGGCGGGCAGATGGCGCTGTCGGCGATGGTGCTGCTGTGGGGCTCGGCCGTGTTGTCGGCCGTCGTCGACAACATCCCCTACGTCGCCACCATGAGCCCCATCGTCGCCGACCTCGTCCAGGCCGCGGGCGGCGGCGAGCAGGCGCAGGTGTTGTGGTGGGCCCTCGCGATCGGCGCCGACCTGGGCGGCAACGCCACGGCCGTCGGGGCGGCGGCCAACGTCGTCATCCTCGGCATCGCCGCCCGCAACGGCAGCCCGATCAGCTTCTGGCAGTTCACGAAATACGGGCTGGTCGTGACGTTCGTGACCGTGGCGCTGTCGACGCCGTACCTGTGGCTGCGCTACCTCACCTGAGCGGCAGGACGTCCACGCCGTGCTCGTCCTCGCCGCGCGGGCCGAAGATACGCCGCTCGGCCTCCGTGATGCGCACGTCGTTGATGCTCGCCTCCCTGCGCCGCATCAGGCCCGACCCGTCGAACTCCCACTGCTCGTTGCCGTAGCTGCGCCACCACTGCCCTGAGGCGTCGCGCGACTCGTACTGGAAACGCACCGCGATGCGGTCGCCCAGCACCGCCCACAGCTCCTTGCGCAGCGCGTAGTCGAGCTCCCGCTCCCACTTGCGGCGCAGGAACTCGACGATCTGGTCGCGGCCGGTGACGAACCCGTCGCGGTTGCGCCACACCGAGTCCTCGGTGTAGGCACCCGCGACCTTCTCGGGATCGCGGGTGTTCCAGGCGTCCTCGGCGGCCTGCACCTTGACGCGGGCGCTTTCCTCGGTGAACGGCGGGACGGGCGGGCGTGACATGGGCGCCTCCTTTCCCCGGCAGCCTAACCGCAGCGGCCCGCCCCGCCGTGGAGCTACAGCAGCTTGTCGAGGGTGATGGGCAGGTCGAGGACCCGTTTGCCGGTGGCGTGCCTGACGGCGTTCGCCACGGCGGCGGCGACCCCGGTGATGCCGACCTCCCCGATCCCGAGCAGCCCCAGGGGCATCGTCGGGTCGGGCACGTCCAACCACTGCACGTCGATGCGGGGGATGTCGGCGTGCACGGGCACGAGGTACTCGGACAGGCCGGGGTTCATGATGCGGCCGGTACGCGGGTCCACCTGGGTCGCCTCCGACAGGGCCATGCCGATGCCCATCACGATGCCGCCGCGCAGCTGCGCCGCCGCCGTCTTCGCGTTGATCACCCGGCCGACGTCGAACATCCCCAGCCAGCGCGAGACGCGCACCTCTCCGGTGTCCCGGTCGACGCGCACCTCGCAGAAGTGGGCCCCGCTCGCGCCCTTCACCCAGCGCCTGCGCTCGTTCAGCGTCTTCGCCACGAACTTCAGCATGCCCGTCCCCCCACCCGCCTCCAGGTGGTCCCGCCCCGCGCGGGCCAGGATCGCCGTGTACGTCTCGCCGCGCCCGCCGTGGTGCAGACCGCCGTCGCGGGCCTCCAGCTCGGCCGCCCTGCGCCCGCGCAGCGGCGAGTCGGGAGCCCGCCGCGCCAGGGCGAGCACCGACTCCTTGAGCTTGCGGCAGGCCTCCAGCACCCCGGCGGCGGCACTGGCGGTCTGCGCCGACCCGCCCGCTTGCGGCCCCACGGGCAGCTCGGAGTCGCCGACCTCCACGCGCACGGCCTCCAGCGGCACGCCCAGCTCGTCCGCGGCGATCTGGGCCTGCACGGTGGCCGCGCCGACGCCGATCTCCTGCAGGGCGCACCGCACCACGACCGTGCCGTCCGCGGCGAGCCGCACCGTGACACTGGCCGGCATCGTCAACGACGGGTGGTACGCCGTGGCGACCCCCATGCCGACCAGCCAGCGCCCGTCCCGCATCGAGCCCGGCTGGGGATCGCGCTCGCGCCACCCGAAGCGCTCCGCCCCCGCCTCGTACGCCTCGCGCAACATCCGGTGCGTGAACCGTTTGCCGTCCATCGGGTTGTGCGCGGGCTCGTTACGCCTGCGCAGCTCGATCGGGTCGATGCCCAGCTCGCAGGCCAGCTCGTCCATGGCCGACTCCAGGGCGAAGGAGCCGACGGAGTCGCCGGGAGCGCGCATGGCCGTGTTGGCGAGCAGGTCGAGCCGGACGATGCGCTGCCGCAGATGCATGGTGGCGGCGTCGTAGAGGTGCCGGGTGGACGAGGTCACTCCTTCCGGCATGCCACCGATCCGGCTCGTCATGGCGACGCTGGTGTGGATCAGCGCGGTCAGGTCACCGCTCGGGCCGGCCCCCAGCGCGACCCGCTGCACGGTCGGGGTCCGGCCGCCGACCGTGCGGTAGACGCCTTCTCTGGTGAGGGCCAGCCGCACGGGGCGGGCGGTCGCGCGGGCGGCCAGCACGGCCAGCAGCGTGCCCGCCCAGACGAAGCCCTTGCCGCCGAACCCGCCGCCCACGTAGGGGGACAGAACTCTGACCGCCCGCTCGGGGATGCCGAATCGCAGTGCCAGGTGGGTGCGCAGCCAGGCGATGCTCTGCGTGCTCTCGTGCACGGTCAGGCGGTCGCCGTCCCACACGGCGACCGTGGCGTGCGGCTCCATCGCGTTGTGGTGCTCCGGCGGCGTGGTGAAGCGCAGGTCCACCGAGACCGGGGCGGCGGCGAGCGCGGCCACCGCGTCGCCCTTGTCGCCGCCGGCCGGCTGGAGCGCGCTGCCCTTCTGCGGCTGCGCGTTCGGCTCCTCGGCCGCGAAGTCCACCACGGCGGGCAGCTCGCGGTACGTCACCCGCACCAGGGACGCCGCGTGCCGGGCGGCCTCGGGCGTCTCTGCCACCACGACCGCCACCGGCTGGCCGTTCCAGTGCACCTCGTCCGTGCCCAGATAGGCGACCGACGTGCCGGAGACCAGCGAGCTGGGGTTCATCAGGCTGGTCTTCGGCGCCGGCTTCATGGGCGGGGCGTTCTCGTGGGTGAGCACCTCGATCACGCCGGGCACGGCCCGCGCGGCCTCGGTGTCGAGGGCTTCGATGCGGCCGCGCGCGACCGTGGCGTGGACGAGCGCGGCGTGGGCCATCCCCGGATAGCGGTGCTCGGCCGCGAAGCGGGCCTCGCCGGTGGTCTTGGCCCGGCCGTCGACCCGGTCGACCGGGCGGCCGACGTGCTTGACCGTGTCCTGCCGCTGCTCGGTCTCGGCGTACTTCGTCGTCATGCCGTGTCCTTTCCGGGGCCTGCTCCGGTGTGCAGGTCGCGCAGCGTGGCCACGATCGTGGCGCGCGCGAGGTGGACCTTGAACGCGTTGCCGGGCCGGACGTCCGCCCCGGCCAGCTCGGCCTCGGCCGCGCGGGTGAACGACTCCTCGTCCGCCGGCCCGCCGAGCAGGATCCGCTCCGCTTCGTGCGCCCGCCAAGGCCTGGTCCCGACGCCCCCGAGCGCCAGCCGCACCGCCGCCACGGCGCCGTCCCGCACCTCCAGCGCCGCCGCCACAGAGACGAGGGCGAACGCGTACGACGCCCGGTCGCGCACCTTGCGGTAACGGGATCGCGCCGCGACCGGGGCGGGCGGCAGCTCCACCGCGGTGACCAGCTCGTCGGGGGCCAGCTCCGTCTCGATCTCCGGGGTGTCACCGGGCAACCGGTGGAAGCCGGCCATGGGGATGCGCCGCGTCCCGCGTACGCTCTCCACCTCGATCACGGCGTCGAGCGCGGCCAGCGCCACGCACATGTCGGAGGGGTGCGCGGCGATGCAGCTGCCGCTGACCCCGAGCACGGCGTGCGACCGGTTGAACCCGCCGAGCGCGTCGCAGCCGCCGCCAGGCTCGCGCTTGTTGCAGGCGGCGGCGTGGTCGTAGAAGTAGGGGCAGCGGGTGCGCTGCAGGAGGTTGCCGCCGACGGTCGCCATGTTGCGCAGCTGGGCCGAGGCCCCGGCGAGCAGCGCCTGCGACAACACCGGGTAGCGGGCGCGCACCCGCTCGTCGGCCGCGAGCGTGCTGTTGCGCACCAGCGCGCCGATCCGCAGCCCGCCGCCGGGCAGCTCGCCGACCGTGTCGAGGGGCAGGCCGGTGACGTCGACGACCGTGCCGGGCCGCTCGACGCCCTCGCGCATGAGGTCGACCAGGTTGGTGCCGCCGCCGAGGAACTTCGCGTCCGGCTCGCCGGAGACCGCGCGTACGGCGCCGGCGACGTCGGCGGGCTTGACGTACGCGAACGGCTTCATCGTGCCTCCTGTGCCGCGACGTCCTTGATGGCGTCGACGATGCCGTTGTAGGCGCCGCAGCGGCACAGGTTGCCGCTCATGCGCTCCCTGATCTCGGCCTCGTCGAGCTCTCCGGGCCGTTCGGTCACGGCGCTGGGCATGCCCGCGCGGTGTTCGGCGAGCATGGCGACCGCCGAGCAGAGCTGGCCGGGCGTGCAGTAGCCGCACTGGAGGCCGTCGTGCCGGATGAACGCCGCCTGCAACGGGTGCAGTTCCTCGCCGTAGGCCAGGCCTTCGACGGTGGTGATCTCCTTGCCGTCGTACTGGACGGCGAGGGCCAGGCAGGCGTTGATGCGCACGCCGTCGGCGAGCACCGTGCACGCGCCGCAGGCGCCCTGGTCGCAGCCCTTCTTCGGGCCGGTGACGCCGAGCCGGTCCCGCAGGGCGTCGAGCAGGCTGACCCACGGCTCGACGTCCAGGGACTCGGCGGCGCCGTTCACCCGCATCCGTATCTCCGTCACGCGCTTCCTTCCGTCGGAACCGTTGTCCCGGCGACGCTAACAGAACGATGTTCCCTTAACAAGAGAACGATGTTCTTTTACATGGGCGTCGTATGCTGGGCGACGATGACGCGGACCTTCCTGCGGGCCAGGCGGCCCGAGCACAAGCAGCAGCGGCGCGAGGCCATCCTCGCCGCCGCGCGCGAGCTCGCCGCCGCGTCCGGCGTGCGCAACGTCAGTCTGGGGGCGGTCGCGGAGGCGGTCGGGCTGGCGAAGTCCAACGTCGTGCGCTATTTCGGCACCAGGGAGGAGATCTACCTCGTCCTCACCGTCGAGGAATACCGGAGCTGGGCTGAGGCGGTCACCGGCCGCCTGCGCACCGCCCGCGACATGGACGACGTGGTGGCGGCGCTGGCGGAGACGATCGTCGAGCGCCCGCTCCTCTGCGACCTTCTCAGCCACTCGTCGGTCAGCCTGGAGCACAACGTCTCGGTCGAGGCGGCCCGCACCTACAAGCTCGGCGTGGTGACGATGATCGGCGAACTGGGCGTGCAGGTCGCCCGCGCGTCACACCTGACGGAGGCCGAGGGCAGGGAGCTCGTCGGCGCGGCCGCCGGAACGGCCGGCCTGCTCTACCCCGCCGCCAATCCGCCGCGGGTCCTCGCCGAGGTCTACGCCCAGGAGCCCGAGCTCGCCCGGCACTGCCCCCAGCTGCTGCCCACCCTGCGCCGCTTCCTCGCGGCGCTCGCCGCCGGGCTGCCCACGCTCAGGCCGCCCGCCGGCTGAAAGTTTCACCTTCCGGCGCCCGCCGTCCGGGACGTCTTCGCACGTGTCCCCCTGTGGAGGTCGCACCACGCGCGGACCCCTCTGTACACGGCGACCGAATCCACGGACCATGCCTGGACGTAACCGGTTAACCCCAGCGGAAGGGCACCCTCATGACCAACCGGCTCGGGCTCGTGGCGGCGGCGTTCCTGTCGCTCCTCGTCTCCATGATCGTCGCCCCGGCTCCCGCGCACGCCGCGACCGGGCTCCGGGTCAGCGGCACCAGGATCGTGGAGGCCAACGGGAACCCATTCGTCATGCGCGGCGTCAGCCACGCGCACACCTGGTTCACCAGCGAGACCGATTCCTTCGCCGCCATCAAGGCGCTGCGGGCGAACACCGTCCGCGTGGTGCTGAGCGGCGGCAGATGGACCCCCAACGACGCCGCCGACGTGGCCGACGTCGTCTCGCTCTGCAGACAGAACCGGTTAATATGCGTGCTCGAGAACCACGACACGACCGGCTACGGCGAGCAGGACGGCGCGTACACCCTCGACCAGGCCGTCGACTACTGGAGCAGCGTCAGGAGCGCGCTCACCGGCACCGAGGACTTCATCGTCATCAACATCGGCAACGAGCCCTACGGCAACAACGACGTCTCCGCCTGGACCAGCGCGACCACCGCCGCGATCACCCGGATGCGCGGCCTCGGCTTCGACCACCTGCTCATGGTCGACGCGCCCAACTGGGGCCAGGACTGGCAGTTCACCATGCGCGACAACGCCAGGACCGTGGCCGCCGCCGACCCCCAGGGCGACACCGTCTTCTCCATCCACATGTACGGCGTCTTCGACACCGCCGCCGAGATCACCGCCTACCTCGGCGCCTTCCGGTCCGCCGGCCTGCCGCTGGTGATCGGCGAGTTCGGGCACGACCACTCCGACGGCGACCCGGACGAGGACACGATCATGTCCGAGGCGCAGTCGCGCGGCATCGGCTACATCGGCTGGTCATGGAGCGGCAACGGCGGCGGCGTCGAATACCTCGACATGGTGAACGACTTCAACGCCTCCAGCCTGACCTCCTGGGGCCGGCGCATCTTCGACGGCGCCGACGGCATCGGGCAGACCTCGCGCGAGGCGACGTACTTCGGCGGCGGCACCGGCGACGACACCACGGCGCCGGCCACGCCCGGCACCCCCTCGGCCACGAACGTGACCGCGAACGGCGCCACCCTGAGCTGGCCGGCCTCCACCGACTCCGGCGGCTCCGGCCTGGCCGGCTACGACGTCTACCGCGAGCAGGGCGCCACCGACCCGCTGCTCGGGCGGAGCGCCACGAACACGATCACCCTGACCGGGCTCAGCGCCGCCACGGAGTACCAGGTGTACGTACGCGCCCGCGACGGCGCGGGCAACCTGTCGGGCAACTCCCCCACGACGTCGTTCACCACGTCGCCCGGGGGCGGCCCCGGCGGCGGCTGCACGGCCACCGGCACGGTGCAGAGCCAGTGGGGCGGCGGCTACGTCACGCAGGTCGCCGTCACCAACAGCGGCTCGTCCGCCATCAGCGGCTGGACGGTCACCTTCACGCTGCCCAGCGGGCACACGGTCACCGGCTCGTGGAACGCCACGCTGAGCGTCAGCGGGCAGACCGTCACGGCGCGCAACGCCGGTTACAACGGCGGCCTGCCCGCGGGCGGCTCCACCAGCTTCGGTTTCCAGGCCGGCCGTCCCGGCGGCGACCCGGCCACGGCGGGCTCCTACACCTGCACCGCCTCCTGACCGCCGCACCCTGCGTACGCCGGACGTGTTCCCGCCACGCTTTCCGCGCGGCGGGGACAGCGTAGACAGCGGGGGGACAGCGGGGGACAGCGGGGGACACGGCCATTGATGAGCCGGTCAACAATGCAAGAATAATTGAAACTTCGCGATGTATCGCTATTGTATCGGCGGTCGCTAGCATGCCGAATCCACCCTCCATCGGGTTTCGCGTTCAATGCCGCTGGCAACCCCTCACACATGAGAGACATCTTCATGGATGCTGCGCTCGCCGATATCACTGACGGCTTGTGGACATATCTGCTCATTCCCGTGGTCGTTCTCCTGGGACTTTTCTTCACCATCCAGTCCAAGGGTGTGCAGTTCCGCATGTTCCCGGAGATGTTCCGGGCGGTGGCGCGGAAGTCGGCGCCGGACGGGGCGGGTGGAAAGCCGGTGTCGTCTTTCGGCGCCTTCACCATCTCCGCCGCGGCCCGGGTCGGCACCGGGAATGTGGCGGGAGTGGCCGCCGCCATCACCTTGGGCGGGGCGGGCGCGGTCTTCTGGATGTGGGTGATGGCGGTCATCGGCGCCGCCTCGGCGTTCGCCGAATCGACCCTCGCGCAGCTGTACAAGGTGCGTGACAACAAGTCCTTCCGCGGCGGTCCGGCTTACTACATGAAGTTCGGCCTCAACGCCAAGTGGATGGGCATGATCTTCGCGGTGGTCATCACGCTGACCTTCGCCCTGGCCTTCAACTCGGTGCAGGCCAACACGATCACGGCGACCATGGTGTCGGCGTTCGGCATGCCCGCCGACTCGGCCACGCCGTCCGTCATCATCGGGCTCGCCCTGGTCGCGCTCACCGCGCTGGTGGTCTTCGGCGGAGTGACCCGGCTGGTGTCGGTGACGACCATGCTGGTCCCCGTGATGGCCATCGTGTACCTGCTGCTCGGCGGAGTCGTTGTGATCATGAACCTCCACAACCTCCCCATGGTGATCGGTCAGATCGTGAGCAGCGCGTTCGGGCTCCAGGAGATGGCGGCCGGCGGCCTGGGCGCGGCCATCATGCAGGGCGTGCGGCGGGGCCTGTTCTCCAACGAGGCCGGGCTGGGCTCGGCCCCGAACGCGGGCGCCGCGGCCAGCGTGCGGCACCCGGTCAGCCAGGGACTGGTGCAGGCACTCGGGGTCTTCTTCGACACCATCCTGGTCTGTTCGATCACCGCGTTCACGATCCTCTTCGCCAACCCCACGCTGGCCGGCAACGACGAGACAGGGGCCAACCTCACCCAGTCCGCGCTGGTGACGAACCTGGGCTCGTGGGCCGGCGTCGCGCTGGCCGTGGTGATCTTCATGCTGGCGTTCAGCTCGGTGCTGGGCAACTACTACTACGGCGAGTCCAACGTGGAGTTCCTCGTCGGCCGCAAGGGTCTGCCGGTGCTCCGCGTCCTGGTGCTCATCGCGGTGTTCGTCGGGGCCGTGGGCTCCTTCGCCACGGTGTGGGCCGTCGCCGACCTGATGATGGCGCTGCTGGCGCTGATCAACCTGGCCGCACTCGCACCGCTGTCCAAGACCGCGTTCAGGCTGCTGGCCGACTATGTGGCACAGCGCAAGGCGGGCGTGGAAGAACCGGTCTTCACCAAGGACCGGATGCCCGAGCTGCGCAACGTACAGGTCTGGGACAGCGCCGACGTGCCGGTGAAGAACTGACCCAGCCCGGGGCGAGAAAGGCCGTGCTGCTTTCCCGTATTCGTGGCACGGCCCTTTTCGCAAACACCGTACGGCACCTGGAGGAGGAACCATGGCACAAACAGATCGTCCCTCACACGTGTACAGAACCTCTTACGAGGTGTTGGAGGGGAACAGCGAGAACATCCGGCTGGAAGGCGAATTCCTGATCCGTGCGACGGAATATCTCCGCGAGGAGGTGTACAGGCTGCAGGAATACTTCGGAAACCCGTCCACCGACGAAGTCGCACGCGTCTTCCGCAACGGCCAGGACGGTCAGCCCGGCTTCGACCAGATGTACAACGACCTGGACGAGGCGCTGCAGAACATCCAGAAGTCCTACGCCGGGATCTCCGCGACGCTGAACGCGATGAGCACCACCGTCAGGGAGGCGGACGGGCCCGGCACGATCGTCCTCGATGCCGTCGAAAAGCTTGTCGCGTTCAGCACCAGGACGAACGACTCCATCGCCGTGCCGACCACCCAGGCACGGCACCACTGATCGCCGGGAGGAGGCACGCATGGCCCTGGGGCCGTCGGCCAAGGTGACGCTCGGCCTGATGGGCGGCGTCGGTCTGGCCGCAGCACTGAACCCCGAGACGATCCTCGGTGTCCGCTACCTCGAAGGCGATCCGGAGAAGATCCGCGAAGCCGCGGACAAGCTCGAGTCGATCGCCGACTACATCGACCGCCATCAGCAGCAGGCCCACACCTGGGCCGCACAGATCTGGACGGAGAACAACGGGCGCGACTATGCCGAGTTCCAGCGGTTCTGGGAGAACAGGTTCGGTCTCGCGGTGTTCGCGACGGCGTACAAGTACCGAAGGGCGGCCGAGGCATGCCGCGCCTACGCCGACGTCATCGAGAAGACCAACCACGCGCTGAAAGTGCTCTGCGCGATCCTCGTCGCGGACCTGGTCTTCACCACCGGCTACCAGCTCGTCACCTGGAAGATCTTCAGGGCGATCGCGCGCAAGCAGGCGTTGTTGATCAAAAACTATGGTGAGACCTTCGCCATCAAATATCTCCTGCCCTACTTCGTCTATCCGATCGCGGACAGCTTCGCCTACGCGGCGGGCGAGGTGGCCATCCCCTTCGCCATCAACAAGGCCGCCGGGATGGAGCGGGATCTGTCAGGTAACGAGGTGACCTCGCTGGACTACAACGTGAGGGAGTACGGCAGCCACTTCCTGAGCAACATGGTCTTCGACGGCGTGGCGGACGCCACCGCCTACGGCATGCAGAAGGTGCCGGGGCTGCGGATGCTCGGCCAGAACGTGCCGCTGCCCAACGGCTGGCAGCTGAACACCGGATCCATCATCCCCAGAATGGCCGGAACGACGATGTACTCGGTGACCAGGGACCTGACGCACCACGACAACCCGCTGCCCGGCACAGAAACCGGTCTGACCGCCGAGGAGATGTACCAGAAACTGCTGTCCCACGGGTCGCGCGGGTTCATCCCGAGACGGTGACGACCCTCCGCCCGGTCGCGGCTACTCCAGATCGAGATAGGGCTTGGCCACCTGCATGGCCCTGCGCCCGGCGTCCATCATCGCCTGCCGGGCGGCATCCATGATCGCCTCGGCCATTTCCTCGGAGCCCATCCGCATCGCGCGTGGATCGATCCGCACGCCCAGCAGCTCTCCGGACGGTGCGACCCGGACCACCACTTTCCCGCCCGCGCTCGCCGCCTCGCCCTCTATCTTGTCGATCTGCCCGATGACGTCGGACAACGGCTCGGCGTCCTCGCGAAACTCCGCCACGAGCCGGTCGAGCTCGGGGTCGAAGCTCCTGCCCTCGTTCATGCGCCGAACTTACTAGAAATTGTTGACATGGTGAAAGCAGCTGTTGACGACCAGGACGTCGTGCGGAACGTGTTGACCGCCGTCAGGCCTTTCATCGGCCGCGGCAAGGTCGCGGACTACATCCCCGACCTGGCCAGGGTGGATCCCCACCAGTTCGGCTTCGCCCTGGCGACGGTGGACGGCGAGGTGCACACGGCCGGCGACGCGACCACGCGTTTCTCGTTGCAGAGCATCATCAAGGTGTTCGGCCTGGCGCTGGTCCTGGGCAGGGACAGTGACGCCATCTGGAAGCGGGTCCATCGGGAACCGGCCGGCACCCCGTTCAACTCGCTGGTCCAGCTGGAGATGGAGCGCGGCATCCCGCGCAACCCGTTCATCAACGCCGGGGCACTGGTCATCACCGACCAGTTGCTGACGGACAGAGGCGACGCCTTCGACGCGGTACGCACACTCCTGCGCGCCGAGTCGGGCAACCCCGAGGTGCAGGCCGACACCGTCACCGCGACCTCCGAGGCCACCACCGGGTTCCGCAACGCCGCGATGGCCAACCTGATCGCCGACTTCGGCAATCTGCACAATCCGGTGGACCGGGTGCTGGACCACTACTTCCGGCAGTGCGCGCTGATGCTGAACTGCGACGAGCTGGCCCGCGCCGCACTGTTCCTGGCCCGCGACGGGATCCGGCAGGACGGCTCCCGGATCCTTCCCGCACGGGACGCCAAGCGGATCAACGCCATCATGCTGACCTGCGGCACCTACGACGCGGCCGGAGACTTCGCCTACCGGATCGGGCTGCCGTGCAAGAGCGGGGTCGGCGGCGGCATCGTGGCCATCGTGCCCAGCCGCTACGCCCTGGCCGCATGGGGGCCGGGGCTGGACCAGAAAGGCAGCTCGGTGGCGGCGGCAGCGGCGATCGAGGCCTTCGTCTCGCTGACCGGCTGTTCGATCTTCTGACCGGCCGGCTCGGCACGCCGCCGGTCCGCCGTGCGGGTCATCGCAGGCGCAGCATGTAGCTGGCCTGACCGTCATCGTCGCTCTCGACCCGTTCCACCAGCCCGGCGGCGGCCATCGCGTCCACCAGTTCGTGCGCCGTCATCGGATCGGCAGGCGGGAGCCCTCTGGAGCCGGGAGTCAGATCGGTGAACCACGGGCCGTTGGCCTCCTGCAGCGCCTCCAGCACCAGGTTGTGCACCCGGGCACCGTTCAGGATGCCGGAGTGCACCGTCCGCAGCTCCTCGCTGGGCTCGACGCCGAGTTCCTCGCGCAACGCCTGACGGCACTCGACGTACGCGGCCAGCGCCTCCTCACGGCGGCCCCTGCCGTACAGCGCGAGGATGAGCAGCATCCACGCCCGTTCCCGGAAGGGATGGTCGTTCAGGAACTTCCTGGTCCGGGTGATCACCGAAGCGTACAACCGTCCGGCGAGCTCCAGCGCGGCCAGGCTCTCCAGCAGTGCCAGGCGTTGCTCGGCGAGCTGCTCCAACGGCTCGGCCCACTGCGGGTGCGGCGCCACGTCCTCCAGCGGGCTGCCGCGCCACAGGTCGTCCGCGAGGCGGAACAACTTCAGGGCGACCTCCGGGCGGTGCCGCTCAAGGGACGACTCCGCCTGCCGTATCAGCTCGGTGAAGGTCAGCATGTCCAGCTCGGGCGGGCTGACCCGGAGCCGGTAGCCGACCGAGTCGCCGATGATCCTGTCGTTGCCGCCCAGCATGGTGCGGAGGGAGCTGGCGTAGGTGCGGATGTTGGCGATGGCGGAGCGTGGCGGCCGGTCCTGCCAGAGGATTTCCACCACGGTGTCCAGCGGCGTCACCCGGTTGGGGTTGAGCAGCAGGGTGGCGAGGAACTGCTGGCGCTTTCCCGCGGTCAGGCGGACGACCCGTCCGCCCGCCCGTACGATCAGCGGCCCGAGGATGCCGAAACGCAACCCATCATCCCACATAGGGGAAAGAGTACATAAAAGTTGACAATCCCTATGTTCACGTGTCAGTTATCCACATCCTGCGCATCACCGGGCCGCATCGGGAGCCACACCCGCATGGTCGCGGTTGCCCCAACGGTGGTAGGGCACGAACCGGAGCCGCGGGACCTTCGAGGCGTCGCCGAACACGGCCTTGCGGGCCAGCAACGCACGCCGGGGGTGCACAAGATGCCCTGCCGGCTGATGATCAGTGACTCCACCTCCTCGCCCGGCGTCGCCTGACGGCTTAAACGGTTAACGACCTCTTCGGAAGGGGCACGGTGCCACAGGGCCGGTGACCTACAGTAGAGAGGGTTATCCGGTTCAGGAGAGGGACGTCCGTGAAGCGACCGACGATCGCCGACATCGCCAGCCGGGCAGGAGTGTCCAAGGTGGCGGTCTCCTACGCGCTCAACGGGCAACCCGGGGTGTCGGAGGCGACGCGGGCCAGGATCATCGCCATCGCCGACGAGATCGGCTGGCGGCCCAACAGCGCGGCCAGGGCGCTCAACGGCGCCAGGGCCAACTGCGTCGGCCTCGCGCTCTGCCGGCCCGCCCGCATCCTGGGCGTGGAGCCGTTCTTCATGGAGCTGATCTCCGGCATCGAAGGCGTGCTCGCCGACCGCTCCTACGCGCTGCTGCTCCAGGTCGTCACCAGCCACCAGCAGGAGAGCGAGATCTACCGGCGCTGGTGGGGCGAGAGCCGCATCGACGGCGCCTTCCTCGTCGACCTGCACTATTCCGACGCCCGCGTGGCCGAGCTCGAACGGCTCGGCATGCCGGTCGTGGTGATCGGCCACCCCTCCGAGTCGGGCTCGTTGTCGGCCGTCTGGTCCGACGACGGCGAGGCCGTCCGCGAGACCGTCGGCTACTTGCGGGCCCTCGGCCACCGCCGCCTCGCCAGGGTCGCCGGGCTGCCCGAGCTGGTCCACACGACCGTACGCGACCAGGCGTTCGCGCGGGCCTGCGAGGGCGTGGCCGAGCACGTCATCGTGCACACCGACTACACCGGCGAGGAGGGCGCCAGGGCCACCAGGCGGCTGCTCAGCACGCCCGACCGGCCGACGGCGATCGTCTACGACAACGACATCATGGCCGTGGCCGGGCTGTCGGTGGCGCAGGAGATGCGGGTGGAGGTGCCGGACGACCTGTCCATCGTGGCCTGGGACGACTCGCCGCTCGCCCAGGTCGTCCGGCCGCCGCTGACCGCTCTCACCCGCGACATCCCCGCCTACGGGGCGCACGCCGCCCAGCGCCTGCTCGCCCTCATCTCCGGGGAGAGCGTGCCGCCCTACCAGGACCAGGCGGCCGTCCTCACACCCCGCGGCAGCACCGGCCCTTCCCGCCCCTGATCGCACACACAGCGGCCACACGGTCCTGGGTTCCTGGGTCCGGGCGCGGGTCCCGAGTCCGGGCGGGCGCGACGTCGGGGCGGGGAAGGCCGCTTGCGGGCCTGCGCGGGCCCCGTACGCGCAGGTCCGCGGCGCGTGCCGGGGCCGTGGTGCGCGGCTGGCAGACCGCGCGTTCCCGCCGCGGCACGCGCCGTCCCCTCCTTCGCGGCACATCCCACCCTGACGGAGCGCGGGGAGGTGTGTCTGAGTACGTCCACGTGCAACCGAGACCCGACCGTGACCCGTCTTGACAAATTTTTTTGTCGGCTCTACGTTCACCCCATGGACAAAGTGACTTCGGCCGACGGCACCCCCATCGCCTACACCCGCGTCGGCCAGGGCCCGGCGGTCATCCTCGTCGACGGCGCCCTCAGCTTCCGCAAGCAGAGCATCAACGCCCCCCTGGCCACCGCGCTGGCCGGCGACTTCACGGTCTACACCTACGACAGGCGCGGACGCGGCGAGAGCGGCGACATCCCGCCGTACACGACGGAGCGCGAGATCGAGGACCTGGCCGCGCTCGTCGCCGAGACCGGTGGCCCGGTGCGGCTCTACGGCACCTCCTCAGGGGCCGCCCTCGCGCTGGCCGCCGCCGACGCGGGTGTTCCGGTCGAGAAGCTGGCGCTGTACGAGCCGCCGTTCATCGTCGACGACACCCGCCCCGCCGTCCCCGCCGACTACGAGCGCACGCTGGACGAACTGGTGGCGGCCGACCGCCGCGCCGCCGCGGTGCGCTACTTCATGCGTACGGGCGTCGGGCTGCCTGCCGTGGTCGTGGCCCTGATGCGGTTCATGCCGGCCTGGTCCACGCTCACGTCGGTGGCGCACACGTTGCCGTACGACGCGGCGTTCGTGGCGCCGTACGAGAAGGGCGAGCCCTACCCCGAGTCCAGCTGGGCCGCCGTCAAAACGCCGGCCCTGGTCATGGACGGCGGCAAGAGCCGGCCGTGGATCCGCAACGCCGCCAGGGCGCTGGCCGGCCGGCTGCCCGGTGGCGAGCACCGCACGCTCGACGGGCAGACCCACATCGTCAAGGCCGAGGCGCTGGCGCCCGTGCTGAGGGAGTTCTTCCGCTGATCTGTTCCCCCGTCCTGTCCTGGAGGTATGAGATGAGGTTCCACACCACGATCGAGCTTGGTGGCAAGACCGCCACGGGCTTCGAGGTCCCTGCCGGGATCGTCGAGAGGCTCGGCAGCGGCCGGCGGCCCGCCGTGACCGTCACCATCGGCTCCCACTCCTACCGCAGCACGGTGGCGACGATGGGCGGGCGGTTCATGCTGCCGCTGAGCGCCGAGAACCGGCGGGGCGCCGGGCTGTCCGCCGGGGACGAGGTCGAGGTGGACATCGAGCTCGACACCGCGCCCAGGGAGGTGACGGTGCCCTCCGACCTGGCGGAGGCGCTCGACCGTGCTCCCGAGGCGAAGGCGTTCTTCGAGAGCCTGTCCTACTCCCGGCGGCGGCGTTACGTCCTGCTCGTCGAGGGCGCCAAGAAGCCGGAGACCCGGCAGCGGCGCGTCGCCGACGCCGTCGCCAAGCTGGCCGACGGCGTGGCGTGAGCTCCCGGTGGGTCGCGGGAGCGAGTGACTCGCTCCTGAGAGGGAGAACGAGGATCGCCCGGCCAGGCGATCACAACCGGCCAGGGGAAACCGCAGGCTAGGGAGCATGCGACAACCCCCGGAAGAGCCTGCGATGATCGTCCGCGCCGCTTACGTCACCGCCCCGCTGCTCGTGCTGGCCTACGGAGTGATCCGCATCATCGACGGGTTCGACGGGAGCCGGGGGCCCGGACCGGCCTGGACGATCGGACATCTAGCGTTTCTCGCCGCCCTTGCACTGTTCATCGTTATATTTCGGGACATGTGGCGCATACTCGGCCGTACCAGACTCGCCACCGCCCACCTGGTCGTCGGGATCGCCGGCATCGCGTGCGCGGCCACGCAGTTCGTGATCGACATCGCGATCGGGTTCATGGCGGCCGACCACGCGGCCATGGGCCCGCTGTTCGAGCAGGTGCAGGCCGTGCCGGGAGCACAGCTCGTGATCTACGACGCGGGGCCGTTCCTGTTCTACGTGGCCCAGCTCGCGCTCGTCGTCCACCTGGCCACCCGTGGGCACGTCACGTTGTGGACCCCCGCCCTGGTGGCCGTCGACCTCGCGCTGCCCCTCGTGGACAAGGATCTGATGTCGGTCGGAGCGTTCTTCCTGCTGGTGTCGTTCTGGCCACTGGCCAGGAGGAGCACTCCCGCAGCCCGGCCCACACTCGTTCGTGCGTGAGGAAGGACGAGGCAGCGTGTCCCATCCGACGCTCATCAGCGTGGCGCGCCGCAGGTTCCACGCGCTCCCCCACCTCCGGGTGGACGCCGCGCTCGCGGTGCTGATCACGATCGTGCAGCTCTGGCCGCTGATCTCGCGTGAGAGCCCGCAAGGAGGGCTGTGGCACTGGTGGGGGTACACGGTCGCGGTCGCCGCCTCGGTCCCCCTGATGTGGCGGCGGCGCGCGCCGTTCGTGGTGCTGCTCGCCAGCGGGGGCGTGAGCACGCTCTACGACCTCGCCGACAACGTCGCCGACCAGCCCATCTGGTACGGCACCCTCGTCGCGCTCTACACGGTCGCCGCCTACAGCCGCCTCGGGGCCAGAATCATCGCGTTCGCAGTGACCGCGGCCGGCGGCCTGCTCGCGGTCGGCTCCTGGGAGACCGCGCTGCGCGGCACGGTGCTGCTGGTCGCCGCGTACGCCATCGGCAGGGCGGCGGCCACCTCCCGCGCCCACGCGGCCGCACTGGAGGAGCGCGCGGTCCGGCTGGAGAAGGAGCGTCAGATGGAGGCCGAACGCGCCGCGCAACGCGAACGTGACAGGATCGCCCGCGACATGCACGACATCCTCGCCCACGCGGTCAGCCTGATGGTGGTCCAGGCCGAGGCCGGGCCCGTGGTGGTGCGCAGCGACCCGGCGAGGGCGGAGGCCGCGTTCGACGCCATCGCCGAGGCGGGGCGCGATGCGATGGTGCAGTTGCGCCGTATGCTCGGCCTGCTCAGAGACGGTGAGACGTCGCGCGCGCCGCAGCCTGCCATCGGCGATCTGCCCGCGCTGGCCGAGCAGGTGGCGGAGACCGGGCTGCGGATGACCTTCGACGTGCGGGGCAAGCCACGGGCCGTGTCGCCCGACTGCGCGGTCGCCGCCTACCGCATCACGCAGGAAGCGCTCACCAACATCGTCAAGCACTCCGGGGCCGATCACGCCGGCATCCGGCTCACCTGGGAGGACCACGACCTGATGATCGACATCACCGACGACGGGCGAGGCGGCGGGCGCGGGTTGCCCTCCGGCGGCGACGGGCTGATCGGCATCCGCGAGCGCGCCGCCGCCTGCGGCGGCACCGCCACCGCCGGGCCGCGCACCGACGGCCACGGCTTCGCGGTGTCCGTACGCCTGCCGCTGGCCCGCCCATGACCGTCCGCGTGGTCGTCGCCGACGACCAGGAGCTGGTCAGGGGCGGGTTCGCGATGATCCTCGACGGGCAGCCCGACATCGAGGTGGTCGCCGAGGCGGGCGACGGGGTGGAGGCGGTGGCCGCGGTCCGCGAACACATCCCCGACGTGCTCCTGCTCGACATCCGCATGCCCAGGATGGACGGCATCGAGGCCGCCGGGATCGTCTGCGCGGAAACCCGGTGCCGGGTGCTGATGCTCACCACGTTCGACGTGGACGACTACGTCTTCGACGCGCTGCGGGCGGGGGCGAGCGGGTTCCTGCTGAAGGACGTGCGCCGCGACGACCTGGTGCATGCGGTCCGCGTGGTGGCGGCGGGCGAGTCGCTGCTCGCGCCGACCGTGACCACGCGGCTGATCTCCGAGTTCACCTCGCGGCCCGCGGCCAGAAGGGTGACGGGTCTGGACGTGCTGACCGCGAGGGAGCGGCAGACGCTCGAGCTGATCGCCCGCGGCCTGTCGAACGCCGAGATCGCCGCGGCCATGGTGGTCAGCGAGCACACGGTGAAGACGCACGTCAGCAACGTGCTGTCCAAGCTGGGGCTGCGTGACAGGGTGCAGGCGGTCATCGCGGCGTACGAGTCGGGGCTGGCCGTTCCGGGGGCGTAACGCGCGGGCCGGCGGGTAGGCGGGGCCCCATGACTGAGGGTTTCGACACCGAGATGTTGTGGGAAGAGTTCCACCGGACGGTCAACATGAACTCCGAGGAGCTGCGCGCGCATCTGCTCGCCGACGCCTCCGACGAGGAGGGCTTCCCGCCCGACCCCGACCTCGGCATCGACGAGCTGGGCCGGGGCGTGCTGCACGTCCTGAGCAAGCGCAAGGGCGACCTGACCAGTGCCGACCTCGATGTGATGCGGCAGGTCGTCGACCTCGTCGAGACGTTGGGCGACAGGACGGACGACGAGTCGCGGCGCGAGCTGATGTCCGTGGGTCACGATCCGTTGAGGGGATGACAGATGGTCCAGCCGCGCTCGTGGATCGAGGGGTACGTACGAGCCTGGAACTCCAACGATCCCGACGACATCGCCGCGCTGTTCACCGAGAACGCCGTCTACTACGCCGAGCCGTACAGCTCGCCGTGGCAGGGGCGCGACGCGATCGTCTCGGAGTGGCTGGCGCGGCAGGACAAGCCGGGTGAGGCCACGTTCGAGTGGCATCCGGTGTGCGTGACGGACGAGGTAAGCGTCGTCCAGGGAGTCACGACATATCCGGATAAGACCTATAGCAACCTCTGGGTCATCCGATTCGTGCCGGACGGGCGGTGCCGGGAATTCACCGAATGGTGGATGCTGCACGATGTCAAATGATGCAATGGCCCGAGCCGCCTTCACCCGAGGAGATCAGTTGAAAGACAACCTCGACCTCGCCGCGAGCGCCCAGCAACTGGCCGACGCCGCCCCGACGGGATCGATCGACCGCGCCGCCGCCTCGTCCGTGGCCATCACGCTCGCCACGACCCGCGACATCAACGATGCGAGAAAGACGCTCGACGGGCTCACCCCGGCCGAGGTGCGGACGGCGGCGCTCGACCTCTTCGACCGGTTGTCGGCGGACTAGCGGCCCGCAGAGCCATCATCCGAGGCCGGGGGCCGCACGGGGACACCGGCCGCGATGCCCGCTGCCCCGTCGCGCTCCGCCGTACACCTCGCACGGCCACCAGGTGGCGGGGTGGCCCTGCGGATTCGTTGCGAGCTGGAAGCTATAGTCCGGCCCATGAATGGATCACGACTCGTCGCCACAGGTCACTACCAACCCGCAAGAATCCTGACAAATGAGGATTTGGCGACCATGGTGGATACCAACGACGAGTGGATCACCCAGCGGGTCGGGATCCGCACCAGGCACGTCGCAGGCCCCGACGAAAGCGTGGCCGACCTGGCCACCCACGCCGCCGCCAAAGCGCTGGCCGGCAGCGGGCTCGGCGCGTCCGACATCGACCTCGTCCTCGTCGCCACCTGTACGCAGACCGAGCGCGCCCCCAACGTCGCCTCCCGCGTCGCCGCCGCGCTCGACGTCCCCTCCCCCGCCCTGATGGACGTCGGCGTCTCGTGTTCGGGCTTCACCCACGCCCTGGCCGTGGCCGACCACACGATCCGCGCGGGCGCCGCGACGAACGCCCTCGTCGTGGGCGCGGACAAGATGACCGAGGTCACCGACTGGACCGACAGGACCACGTGCGTGCTGACGGGCGACGGCGCCGGCGCGGCCGTGGTCAGCGCCGCTCCCGAGGCGGAGATCGGGCCTGTCGTGTGGGGTTCGGTGCCGGAGCAGGGCAGGGCCGTACGCATCGAGGGCACGCCGACCCGCTTCTCCCAGGACGGCCAGAGCGTCTACCGCTGGGCCACCACCCGGCTCCCGGCGATCGCGCGGCAGGCGTGCGAGCGCGGCGGCGTGACCCCGGAGGAACTGGCCGCCGTGGTGCTGCACCAGGCGAACCTGCGCATCATCGAACCCATCGCCAAGAAGCTGGGCGCGGTCAACGCGATCATCGCCCGTGACGTGGTGGAGTCGGGCAACACCTCGGGCGCGAGCGTACCGCTGGCGCTGTCGAAGCTCCTCGAACGCGGCGAGATCCGCCGCGGGGCGCCGATCCTGCTGTTCGGCTTCGGCGGCAACCTGTCCTATGCGGGCATGGTCGTCCGCTGCCCCTGACCTCACCGAGCGGGTGAGGAGAAGGTCGATGCACCACCCGCGCCCGCCGCGCGACCTCACGGAGCGTGGACGGTGCGCAGGTGGCCGACCAGTTTGCGGATCTCCCGCGCGTAACGCTCGGCGAACTCCGGCGAGGCCGGGTCCTCGTCCCAGACCGCGCGGATGAGCTGGGGGAAGGAGATGCCGGCCGCGGCCATGGAGAACAGCGCCAGCAGGACGGCGCCGGGGTCGAGGTCGGCGGGGAACTCGCCGTCCTGCTGGCGCCGGCGCAGGTGCTCGAGGTCGCGGCGGACGTCGGCCACGAACGCCGGGTCGGGCGTGCCGTCGTCCGTGAGCCCCTGCCAGAGCATCAGCTTGCCGTAGTCGCGGCGGGCGGAGTTGGCCCGGACGTAGCCGGCGACCAGCTCGGCGAGCTCGGAGGAGGAGTCGGCGAAGGTGCTCTCCTCCACGTGCCATCGTGCGTTCAACGCCTGGTAGAGGCCCTCTTTGCCGCCGAAATAGTACGAGATCAGCTGCTTGTTGACGCCCGCCCTGGCGGCGATCTCGCTGACCCGTGCGCCCGCGAACCCCTTCGCGGCGAACTCCTCCAGCGCCGCCTGAAGAATGCGAGCCTTCGTGCGTTCGGGGTCGCGCTGCTTCTCCTCCGGTGCTCGTCTCATGGTCGGCAGATTATCATCCATCCGTTTGGTTGACAGATTCAGCCAAATGGATGACTATCGCTCCCATGACACCTCACATCGCGATCATCGGTGGCGGCATCGGCGGGCTCTGCCTGGCCCAGGGGCTGCGCAAGGCCGGCCTCGACGTGACCGTCCACGAGCGGGACCGCACCCCCGCCGACCGGCTGCAGGGCTACCGCGTGCACATCGACCCGCACGGTGCCCGCGCGCTGCACGACTGCCTGCCCGCTCACCTGTGGGAGGCCTTCCTCCGTACGACCGGGCAGGGCGGACAGGACTTCGGCTTTCTCACCGAACGGCTGAACCTGCTCACGCTGCTCGAAACGCCCAAGGCCGGCGACCCCGCCGACGACCACCACTCGGTCAGCCGCATCACGCTCAGGCAGGTGCTGCTGTCCGGCCTGGACGACGTCGTACGGTTCGGGAAGACGTACGAGCGGTACGAGAGGCTGCCCGACGGGCGGACCCGGCTCTTCTTCGCCGACGGCACCAGCGAGGACGCGGACATCGTGGTCGCCGCGGACGGCGGCAACTCGCGGGTGCGCGAGCAGCACCTGCCGCACGCCAAGCGGGTGGACACCGGGATCATCACGGTGGCGGGGAAGTTCCCGCTCACCGACGCGACCAGGAAACGCCTGGCCCCCCGGCTGGCCGACGGGCCGAACACCATCATCCCGCCCAGGGGCATGGGCCTGTTCACCGCTCCGCACGACCTCGGCGAGCCCGTGACGTACGGCGGGATCGGGGTGACGGAGGACGAGGGTGCGCTGATGGACAACACGAGCAGCTACGTCCTGTGGGCGTTCGGCGCGACCACCGGCCGCTTCCCGCCGGAGATTTCGGAAATGTCGGGCGGGCAGCTCAAGGACACCGTGGCCCGCATGATCCGCTCCTGGCACCCCGACCTGCGCAGGCTGGTCGACATGACCGACGCCGACACCGTCACCCTGCTGCCGATCCGCACCTCCATCCCGATCGGCCCGTGGCCGGCCTCCACCATCACCTTCATCGGCGACGCCATCCACAGCATGACCCCGATGCGCGGCATCGGCGCGAACACCGCCCTCCGCGACGCCCGCCTGCTCTGCGTCGAGCTCACGCACGCACTCACGGACGGGGGCGACCCGGTCGCGGCCATCGCCCGCTACGAGTCGCACATGCGCGAGTACGGCTTCGCCGCCGTGCGCGGCTCCCTGCGCTCGGCCGAGCAGTTCATCGGCGACAGCCGGGTGGCGCGCACGGGGTTCAAGACCTTCCTGCGCCTGGTCCAGCGGTTCCCCTCGCTCAAGGCCAAGGTGTTCGCCTAGGCCTGGAACGGCGGCCGACCCGCGTCGGCCATCCGCACACCCTCGCGATGTCGAGAACGTGGTGGCGGCTCCGTCCCAGGTACGTCAGCGGCCACGACGGGCCGCTCGGAGGAGAAGGAGAGCCACCATGACCATCAGGCGGATGGACAACATCGGCATCATGGTCGAGGACCTCGACGCCGTCATCGCGTTCTTCGTGGAACTCGGCATGGAGCTGGAGGGCAAGGGGCTGGTCGAGGGGAGCTGGGCGGCACGTTGCGTCGGACTCGACGCACAACGGGTCGAGGTGGCGATGATGCGGACCCCGGACGGCCACGGGCGGGTCGAGCTGGCGAAATACCTCATGCCGCAGGCGGTCGGCGGGGTGCCGGTGGACGCCCCGGTGAACACGCTGGGCATTCGCCGCATCATGTTCGCGGTCGACGGCATCGACGACGTCATCGCCCGCGTCTGCGCCCGCGGCGCCGAACTCGTCGGCGAGGTGGTGCAGTACGAGGACGCCTACCGGCTCTGCTACCTCCGCGGCCCCGAGGGCATCATCGTCGCCCTGGCCGAGGAACTCGGCTGAAGGACACCGATCGCGGCACGGCGTCCCCGACCGCAGGTGACGGCCGGCGCACGCGGGCGAGGCCGGAGGCCTGCCGCCCCGTCGCCGTCAGGGGCGCAGCCGGTGGAACAGCTCGACCCTGGCGTGGTGGTAGTCGAGGTCGTCCTGGTCGTGCTCGACCCCGGAGCGGGCGGCCTTGTGGAAGTAGGCGTATTCCCTGCGCAGTTTGTGGCGTACGAGCTGGACCAGCGACTCCTCGTCGAGCCGGGAGGCCGTGCCGCCCTCCTCGTGGTAGGCGTCGACGAACTCCTTGCTCGGCCCCGTCAGGTCGTCGCCCCATTCGAGCGCGGCCGCCGCGAGCTCGGCCTCGGGCGCGCCGACGAAGCTTTCGTCCCAGTCGAGCACGGCCACGATCGTGCCGTCCCTGGCGAGCGTGTTGCCGGTGTAGAAGTCGCCGTGCAGCGGGTGGCGCAGCCGGTGCCGGGCGTGGAAACCGGCCAGCCAGCGGTCGAGCTGCGGGTCGTCGAGCCCGGCGGCGTCGTGGGGCGGGTCGCCGTACAGGCCGGACTCCTGGAAGGCGGGCACCGGGCGCGGGCCCTGCCGGCAGCCGGCCAGCGACCGGTGCAGCCGGGCCAGGAGGCGGGCGCCCGCCACCCGATGCGCGGGCACGTCGGAGTCGGGCCAGGACCCCTCGACGTACGGCCAGCACGAGATCGGGCGGCCCTCGACCGTGATGACCGTCGTGCCGTCGGGGGTAGGGAGGGGGGCGAGCGCCTCCGGCAGCGTCGCGGCGGCGTGCCTGGCGACGGCGTGGCACCACTCGGGTTCGGCGGGTTCGCGCCCGGCGGGGCCGACCCGGATCACGTGGCCGCCGAGGCGGTGGGCGGCGGACTCCTCGCCGCCGTGCAGCCGCTCGGCTGAGCCGGTGACGCCCCAGGTCAGGGCCACGGCTTCGCGTGCCGCGGGGGTCAGCGGGGTCGTGGCATAAATCACCTCGCCAGGGTACTGCGGACGTCATGCTTCCGGTTTGGCGACGGATGCGCGATGGTTTAGGCAACTTGCACCGCGAGGTAAGGAGACCTGTGGTCAGTTCTGGCACGATCGATACTCGGGGCAGCGATTTCGCCCGGCTTTCTCATCGCATCATGGACGCCGGTCTGCTCGACCGGCGTCCCGTTTACTACGCCATCAGGATGAGCATCGCGGCCGTGATCTATCTCGGCTGCTGGGCGCTGTTCGCCTGGGTGGGTGACTCCTGGCTGCAGCTTCTCGTCGCGGCCGCGATGGCCGTGGTCTTCGCGCAGCTCGGCTTTCTCGCCCACGACCTCGGGCACCGTCAGGTCTTCAGGAAGCGGCGGCCCAGTGACGTCGCGGGGCTGCTGATCGGCAACTTCGGCATCGGGCTCGGCTGGGGGTGGTGGACCAGCAAGCACAACCGGCACCACGCCAACCCCAACCATGAGGACCACGATCCCG
Organism: Nonomuraea mesophila; assembly: GCF_004352805.1. Taxonomy (NCBI): domain Bacteria; kingdom Bacillati; phylum Actinomycetota; class Actinomycetes; order Streptosporangiales; family Streptosporangiaceae; genus Nonomuraea; species Nonomuraea mesophila. Next base: position 13,182 of record NZ_SMLD01000015.1, on the reverse strand, counting down.
ACGTGTCCCCCGCCGTGATCGTCTGGTCGGAGGACCAGGTGGCCAAGAGCCGCGGAATCCCCCGTTTCGTCGCCAGACACCAGGCGTGGTGGTTCTTCCCGCTGCTCACCCTGGAGGCCTGGCACCTGCACGTGGCCAGCGTCAAGGCGCTGCTCAAGCCGGGCGCCAAGCGGCGTACGACCGAGCTGAGCCTGATCGTCATGCACTTCGTGCTCTATTTCGGCCTGGTCTTCACCATCCTGCCGCTCGGTAAGGCGCTGGTGTTCCTCATCGTGCACCAGGGCTTGTTCGGCATCTACCTGGGGCTCTCGTTCGCGCCGAACCACAAGGGCATGCCCGTGCTGACCAAGGAGGACAAACTCGATTTCCTTCGCAAGCAGGTGCTGACCTCGCGCAACGTCAAAGGAAGCTGGTTCACCGACGTGGCGCTCGGCCAGCTCAACTACCAGATCGAGCACCATCTGTTCCCGAACATGCCGGCGCCCAACCTGCGCAGGGCGCAGCCCATCGTGCAGGCGTACTGCACGGAGATCGGCGTGGACTACCTGCAGACCGGCCTCGTGGCGTCGTACGGGCAGGCGCTGCGGCACCTGCACGAGGTCGGGGCCTCGCTCCGATGACCGGCGGGGCGCCCGTGAGCGGGCGCCCGCTCAGTTCGCGCCCTCCTCCAGCCGCTGGCGCAGGCGGTCGCGGCGGCGTTCGAGCTCGGCGATCAGTTCGGTCTGCTCGTCCGCCTGACTGATCATGGCGGAGATCTCCACCTGGTCGGTCGCGCCCATGTCGCGGATCTGGTCGCGGATGTCCTGGTTCTCGGCGCGCAACCGGGCCAGGTCCTCTTCGACCTGCCGGAGCTCGTCCTCAGTGCTCATTCACCGGCTCTACCCACAGGGACGGCGGCGATTACCCGGCCCTGGCGGCGGCGTACAGAATGGGGGCCATGCGCAGGCCGTCCAAGGACACGCTCGTGTCGCTCGTCGTCATCGCCGCGGTGCTGGCGGGAGTGCTTCTCGCTCTTATGCTGCGCAGCTCCGGTCCGGTCAACGCGTTCGACGTCGTGCTGCCGGTCGTCGCCGCGGGCGGCGTGCTGATGCGCGAGCGCTGGCCCGTCGCGGCGCTGGTCATCGTGGTCGTGGCGACGGGCGCCTACTACCCGTGGGCGACGGTCGACGGGCCGCTCATCGCGCTGCCGCTGTTCGCCCTCTACACCGCCGCCGACAAGGGGCACCTCACCGCGGCCATCGTCATGGGGGCGGCGGCGCTGCTCGGCATGGGGCTCGGCGAGGCCGGCGGGGTCAGGCACGTGGACGACAGCGCGTTCCTGATGATCACCGGATGGGTGGTGGCGGCCATCGCGTTCGGCGGCGTCACCCGCAACCGCCGCGCCTACCTCGTGGAGGTGCGCCGGCACGCGCTCGACGCCCTGCGCAGCAAGGACGAGGAGGCCAGGCGGCGTGCGGACGAGGAACGGCTGCGCATCGCCCGAGAGCTGCACGACGTGCTCGGCCACAACATCTCCATGATCAACGTGCAGGCCGCGGCGGCGCTGCACGGGCTGAGGAAACGGCCCGAGGACGCCGAGACGGCGCTGCGGACGATCAAGGACACCAGCAAGGAGACGCTGCGCGAGCTGCGCACCACCTTGGGTGTGCTGCGCCAGGTCGACGAGGACGCGCCGACCGCGCCGGCCGACAGCCTGGCGCGGGTGGACGAGCTGGTCGAGGCGTCCGGGCTGAAGGTCGGCACCGAGCTGTCGGGGCCGCTCGACACGGTGCCGACCGAGGTGGATTTGGCCGCCGCCCGCATCGTCAGGGAGGCTCTGACGAACGTATCCCGCCATTCCGGTACGAACGAGGCAACCTTGAAAATCAGCAACAGGTCCGGAAATATCGAGATCTGCGTGGAGGATGACGGTCCGGGCGCCACCTACGAGGGCGGCAGCGGCTTCGGCCTGAGGGGCATGCGCGAGCGCGCGGTCCTGCTGGGCGGCACCCTGGAGGCCGGGCCACGCCCCGAAGGCGGATTCCGCGTCGCCGCCCGGCTGCCGCTGAAGGGGATGCGATGATCCGCGTACTGCTCGCCGACGACCAGACCCTGGTCCGCGCCGGGTTCCGGTCGATTCTCAGCGACGAGGACGACATCGAGGTCGTGGGCGAGGCGCCCAACGGCGCCGCGGCCGTCCACGGTGCCCGCGAGCTCAAGCCCGACGTGGTCCTCATGGACATCCGCATGCCCGAGCTCGACGGATTAGAGGCCACCCGCCAGATCGCCGGCGACCCCCGGCTCGAAGGCGTCAAGGTGATCATCCTGACCACGTTCGACCTGGACGACTACGTCTACGGCGCGCTACGGTCCGGGGCGAGCGGCTTCCTCGTCAAGGACACCGAGCCCGCCGAGCTGATCCACGCCGTACGCGTCGTGGCGAGGGGCGACGCGCTGATCGCGCCGTCCATCACGCGGCGGCTGATCGCCGAGTTCGCCGGCCGGGTCAAGCGCCCGGAGCCGGGCCCCGAGCTCAACGCGCTCACCGAACGCGAGCGCGAGGTCATGGCGCTGGTGGCGGCCGGCCTGTCCAACGACGAGATCGCGGCCCAGCTCGTGCTCAGCCCCGCCACGGCGAAGACGCACGTCAGCCGCATCATGACCAAGCTGTCCGTACGCGACAGGGCCCAGCTCGTCATCATCGCCTACGAAGCCGGCATGATCACCCCAGGCTGGCTCACCCCCTGACCTGCGGGGTCACCCCGCATACCCCGAAACAACGGAAAACGCCCTGACCTGCGAGTCTCCACGCGTACGTCCTGGGAGGTACGTGCGGCGGGGTCATGCGACCCCGGATGTACGCCAGGTGTCCGCCGGAGCATGACGTCGCCGGGCAAGCCGTACGCGCAAGCTCTCAGCATGGACACCGTCGACCTCGCCCGCCTGCAGTTCGCGATCACGGCGGGCGCACACTTCCTCTTCGTGGCGCTGACGCTCGGCCTGGCGACCCTGCTGGCGGTCGTCCAGACGCGGGCCACGTTCGGCGACAGCCCCGTGCACCTGCGGATGACGCGGTTCTGGGGGCAGCTCTACATCATCAACTACGCGATGGGCATCGTCACCGGCCTGGTGATGGAGTTCCAGCTCGGGTTGTCGTGGAGCGGGCTGACGGAGTACGCGGGCGACGTGTTCGGCTCGGCGCTGGCGCTCGAGACGCTGGTGGCGTTCTTCATCGAGTCGACGTTCCTGGGCCTGTGGATCTTCGGCTGGAACAAGCTGAACCGGTGGGCGCACCTGGCGCTGATCTGGATCGTGACGCTGACCGCGTACGCGTCGGCCTTCTGGATCATGGTGGCGAACGGCTTCCTGCAGAACCCGGTGGGCCACGTGCTGGAGGGCGGCAGGATGCGGATCGCGGACTTCGGGGCGATGGTGGCCAACCCGGCGGCGCAGGTGGCGTTCTGGCACGTCGTCACCGCCGGGATGGTCGTCGGCGGGTTCTTCATGGCCGGGGTGAGCGCGTACCACCTGCGCAGGCGCACCACCGAGCAGGACCTCTTCCGCAAGTCGCTGCGAATCGGGTTGGGGGTGGCGCTGCCGGCCGTGTTCGCCACCGCCACGTCCGGCGGGCTGGGGTTCCAGACGATGCAGCCGGCCAAGGCCGCGGCCTGGTCGCGCGACGCCGAAGAACTCGCTGCGGCGCAGGCCGAGATGGTGGCCGCGCACGGGGCGGGCGACTACCTGCCGCCGGCGGGCTGGGTGCAGGCGAGCGGCACGACGATGTTGCTGCTCTTCGCGCTCATGATGTACTTCCTGCTGCCGAGCTGCCTGCTGATGCTCTTCCGGCCGGTCGTGCGCCAGTTCGGGCTGTGGCACTGGGTGACGACGCTGATGATCCCCGTCCCGTTCGCGGCCATGCTCGCCGGCTGGGCCTTCCGCGAGTTCGGCCGCCAGCCGTGGACGGTGTACGGGCTGCTGACCACGTCGGAGGCGATGTCTCCGGTGTCGGCGGGGCAGATGCGCTTCTCCGTGGTCGCCTTCTTCACGGTGTTCGCCGTGCTCATCACCGTCAACACCTGGCTGCTGGCGCGGCACGCCCGCCGGGGGCCCGGCGCCGTGTCACTCGGCGACCGCCCGATCGAGGCGCCCGTTCCCGCCCCTACCTTCTGAGGAGCCGTCATGGAGATCTTCATCCTGGCCTTCTTCGCGCTGGGCTACCTGGTCCTGGCCGGCGCCGACATCGGGGTCGGCATGGCGCTGCCGTACCTGGGCAGGTCGGCGGCGGAGCGGCGCGAGGTGATCGCCGCGATCGCGCCGTTCTTCCTGGGCAACGAGGTGTGGCTGGTCGCCACGGCGGGTGTGCTCGCGGGGTTGTTCCCCCACTTGGAGGGCGAGCTGCTCACCGGGAACTACAGCGTCGTCGTGGTGCTGCTGCTGGCGTGGGTGGTCCGCGACATGGGGCTGTGGCTGCGGGGGCGGATGCCGGGGGTGCGCTGGCAGGGTTTCTGGGACGGCGCGATCGTGGCCGGCAGCTGGGGGCTGGCGCTGAGCTGGGGGCTGCTGCTCGGACACGTGCTGCTCGGCATCACCGGGCCGTTCGCCCTGCTGCCCGCGCTGGTGGTGGCCGCGCTGTTCGGCACCCACGGCCTGACGTTCGCGACGCTGCGGCTGCGCGGCCGGCTGCGGGCGCGGGCGGCCGTGTTGTCCGGCGGTGCCGGGGAGGGGCGCACGTACGCGCTGACCTCGGCGGCGCTGGTGGCGGTCGGGGTGCTGGCCGGGCTGCGGCTCCCGCTGGACCCGGGAAGCGCGGGCACGGTGCTGGTGCCGGTCGTGCTCACCCTGATGCCGCTGCTCGTGGCGGCGCAGGGCTGGGTGTGGTGGACGTTCCGGCACCGGGTCACCGGCCCGTCCTACCTGTGACCGTCCCGGCCGCCGGGGCCGGCGGTCCGCGGTCGCCTGACCGTCCCGGCGGGTCACGCGAAGTTCGCCGAGGCGTTCTCCGGCGACATCCCCGGCGGGGAGGCCCGCAGCCAGCGGCAGCCGTGCGGGCCGAGCGCGACCCGCGCCACGCCCTCCCGCGAGATTTCCAGCGTGCCGTCCGCCAGCAGGTCGGTGAGCAGGGAGCCTTCCAGGCCCGGCAGCGTCAGGTCCATGTCGCAGGCCGTGTCGCCGAGGTTGTGCGCCATCACCATCGTGGCCCCGCCGCCGTCGCACCGGTGCGCGAGGACCGCGTGCTCCGGGGAGTCGAGCACGGTGCACTGGCCCCACGCCAGCTCGGGGCACTCGCGGTAACGCTCGATGAGCAGCTGGAACCAGCGCAGTAACGAGCCGGCGTCCCGCCTCTGAGCGGCCACGTTGACCCGTTCCGGCGCGAAGGGGCCCTCCGGCGTCGCGCGTTCCGGTTCGGCGGAGCCGAAGCCGCCGTCCGGCGCCCACTGCATCGGTGTGCGGACCGCCATGCGGCCCTCCTGCGCGAGGTCCTCCCCCATGCCGATCTCCTCACCGTAGAAGATCACCGGCGTGCCCGGCAGCGAGAACAGCAGGCTGTAGGCCAGCTTGACCCGCCGCAGGTCACCCCCGAGCATGCCCGGCAGCCGCCGGCGCAGCCCGCGGCCGAAGATCTGCATCTCCTTGTCGGGGCCGAACGCCGCGAAGATCTCCTGGCGCTCCTCCTCGGTGAGCTTGTCGAGGGTCAGCTCGTCGTGGTTGCGCAGGAACATGGCCCACTGGCAGTCCTTCGGCGGTTTCGGGCGCTCGCGCAGGGCGGCGGCGAGCGGCCGGGCGTCGCCGCGGGCCATCGACAACCAGGCCTGCTGCATGCCGACGAAGTCGAAGCACACGGTGACCTGGTCGCCGAGCCCTTCGCCGAAATAGCTCATCAGGTCCGCGTACGGCAGGTTGACCTCGCCGAGCAGAATCGATCCGCCCTGGCGGCGGTTCATGAACGCGCGCAGGTCCGCCAGGAAGTCGTGGGGGTTCGCCAGCTCCGGGTCGACGTTCTCGATGAGGTACGGCACCGCGTCCACCCTGAACCCCGACAACCCCAGCTCCATCCAGAAGCCGAGCACCCGCATGATCTCGTCCCGCACGGCGGGGTTGGCGATGTTGAGGTCCGGCTGGTGCCGGTAGAAGGTGTGCAGGTAGTACTGTCCCGAGCCCTCGTCGTACTCCCAGACGCTGTCCTCCTTGTCGGGGAAGACGATCTGCTCCGGGTCGTCCGGCTCGGGGGTGTCGGACCAGACGTACCAGTCGCGCAGGGGCGAGTCCCTGCCCGAGCGCGACTCCTTGAACCAGGGGTGCTGGTCGGAGGTGTGGTTGACGACCAGGTCGGCGATCACGCGCAGCCCCCGGTCGTGGGCGGTACGCATGAACTCCACGAAGTCGCCCAGCGTCCCCAGTCGCGGGTTTACGCGGTAGAAGTCGGTGATGTCGTACCCGTCGTCCTTGTTGGGGGTGGGGAAGAACGGCATGAGCCAGAGGCAGGTCACGCCCAGACCGGCGAGATAGTCGATCCGCTGCGTCAGCCCGCGGAAGTCGCCCACGCCGTCGCCGTCGCCGTCCTTGAACGTCTCGACGTCGAGGCAGTAGACGACGGCGTTCTTCCACCACAGATCCGAGGTGTACGTCAGTCGCATCCGTGCCCGCTACCCCCGGCGGGCGCGCTGTCACGACAACGCGCGGATCGCCTCTTCCACCATCTCCCAGAAGCGCCCGGCGTCGATCCCGGTGGCGACGTTCGCGTTGGGGGCGCGTCCCAGCGTGTTCAGCAGGTCGACGCTGGTCGCGCCCGCCGTCTCCGTGCCGTGCAGTTCGATGTCGAGCCTGGTACGGGCCGTGGTCACCACGCCGGGCGCGGCGACCAGCGCCACCGCCACCGGGTCGTGCAGCGGGGCGTCGGGCATGCCCTGGTCGGTCTCGTACGTCGAGTTGAAGAAGTTGAGCAGCTCCACGCCGAACGCGGCCGTCCTGTTGCCGACGGCGTCGATGCGGGCGAGCACGTCGTGGGTGACGAGGGCCTGGTGGGTGACGTTGAGCCCGATCATGGTGAACGACGGGCCCGCGTCGAGCACGATGGCCGCGGCCTCGGGATCCAGCCAGGAGTTGAACTCGGCGTACGGCGTCACGTTGCCCCTGCCGGTCGACCCGCCCATCCAGACGATCTCGCGTACGCGGGAGAGCCTGTCCGGGTAGGTGCGGGCGAACAGCGCGATGTTCGTCAGCGGGCCGGTCGCGACGATCGTCACCTGCTGCTCCGCTGCGTCGATCGTGTCCCTGATGAGGTCGATCGCGCCGCGCGGGTCCGCCGCCACGGACGGCACGGGCAGTTCGGGCCCGCCGAGCGCGTTCTCCCCGTGGATGGAGCCGGCCGTCGACAACCGGCGTACGAGGGGTCCGGCGGCGCCGGGCGAGATGGGCACTCCGGCGATCCCCGCGACGTGGGCCGCGACTCTGGCGTTGTACGTGGTCTGGTCGAGCCGCCCGTTGCCGCCGACGGTGGTGATGGCGCGCAGGTCGATCTCCGGGTGCCCGGCGGCCAGCCAGATCGCGAAGACGTCGTCGTGTCCCGGATCGCAGTCCAGAATCACCGGTGTCGACACGAAAAACCCCCTCTTGTACGCCTTTATAGTCATGCTACAAGCGTCAATCCGGGTGGCCGCCGTGCACTCGTCAGGCTCTGACGGCCTGCCTGGCCCTGAGCGCGATCTCCAGCTCGAAGCGGATGTCGGGGTCGGCGAGCTGGTCGCCGTAGAGCTCCTCGAGCTGGCGCAGCCGGTAGCGCACGGTCTGCGGGTGCACGTGCAGCCGGGCGGCCACCTCGCCCGCGCCCCTGCCGTGCCGCAGCCAGGCCAGCAGGGTCTCCGCCAGCCGGTCCTGCTGGGTGGGCCGCAGGTGGGCCAGGGGCGCGAGCCGCACCTCGGCCAGCGCGGTGACGAGCTCCTCGTCCTTGAAGACCACCAGCGTGGCCATGTGGTCGGCGCACCGGACGAGCCCGTCGGGCAGCACGCCGCGGCGCGACAGGTCGAGCGCCTCCCTGGCCCACCGCAGCGACGTCGCGGCGGCGGTCAGGGGCACGGCGGGCCCGATGGCGGCCCGGCGCCCGCGCAGGGCCTGGTCGAGCATCCTGGCCTGGCCGGGGCCGTTGGGGTCGGGCGCCAGCAGGCACGGCTGCGGCCGGTCCATGGCGGTGAGCACGTCGGAGGGGAACGCGAGCGCCGGGCAGGGCCCGAGCCCGTCGTCGAACGCCACGCAGGCCACCGTCCTGGGCAGCCGCCACCCCGCGGCCCTGGCCAGGTCGGCGATGGCCTCGGCGCTGGCGGGCGGGCGGCTGAGCAGCAGGTCGAGCAGGCGGGTGCGGCGGCGCTCGGTCTCGCCGGCGGCGTGCGCCCGGGCCTCGGCGAAGCCCTCGGCCGCCGCGTCGGCGAGCTGGTCGAGGTGGACGAAGATGGCCTCGCCCAGGTCGTACAGGTTCTGCGGGGACAACCCGCACGGACCGGCCAGCTCCGTCAGCCGCCGCCAGCCGACTCTGGCGCCGAGCCGCATCGCCGCCTGCAGCGGCTCCAGGTTGCGGCCCTCGGCCGCCTCGCCCCTGCCGATCATGCGGAACGGCTCCGGGTCCCACGCGGCGTCAGGGTCCTCCACGCGGTCGAGGAAACCCTCGACGGCCTGCTCGACCGCGATCCTGATGACCTTGATGTAGAGCTCGTCCGACGGCCTGGCGTATTCGGGGATCCGGGTCTGGATCTCCTGGATCACCTCGTCGGAGACTCGCCCGATCCCCGGCCTGAGGGCTTTCGCGACGTCCGCGGTGCTACGGCTCTCGCTGCTGTCACTTTTGATGACCATGGTCCCTCCTGCCCCCCATTGTGACCCAGGCGACAAGAGTTGTGTAGCAAGAGCTTGTTTGTTATCACTTCTGGAGGAAGGCCCCGAACTCCTCCACGTCGATCAGGCCGTCGCCGTCCTTGTCGAGCTGCCGCACACCGGCCTGCGCGGCCTCCAGCGTCACCGGCCGGCCGAGCACCTCCATCAGCCGTACGAGCTCCTCCGCGGAGATGCGCCCGTCCTTGTCGGCGTCGATCAGCTCGAAGGTGGTCGCGTAGTCGCTCATGGGTCGCCCTTCCGCCGGGATCACTGTCGCGTCAGACCTTAGTAGCGACGTGTCGTAGTGCGTCAATGAATGCCATCACTTGCGGCCTGCTGTCCCCTTCTCGCCACGCGATGGCGAGTTCGCCCGGAGGCAGCCCCATGACCGGCCGGTACGCGAGCCCCGGCCTGTTGTAGAGGTCGGCGTTGCCCTCGGCCACGAGCACCACGCCGAGCCCGCTCGTCACGGACTCGAACACCTCCTCAGGCGTGTGGGCGGTGACCCCGACGACCGGTTCGTCGTCGCGCGCGTCGCGCCCGAGCCAGAAGTCGCGCAGCGGCCCCGACGACACGGGCAGCGCGATGAACGGCTCGTCGCGCAGGGCGGAGAACGGCACCTCCGCCAGCGCGGCGAGCCGATGGTCGGCGGGCAGGGCCACCCCACGCCCTTCCGTGGCCACCACGTACGTCCGCACCCCCGGAGGCACCGGCAGCCACACGAACGCCACGTCCGAGCTCCCGTCGGCCAGGCCGCCGCTGGGGTCGCCCCATCCGACCAGCCGCAGCGAAACCTCCCAGCCCGGCAGCCGCTCACGGAAACGGCGCAGGGCCGCCTGCTGCAGCCCTCTGCCCACGACCGTCTGCAGGCCGATCACCAGCGTCCCCGCCGGCGCAGCGGCACGCGCCTCCTCCACGCCCGCGGCCCACCGCCCGAGCAGGTCGCGGGCGACCGGTAGCAGCGCCTCGCCCTGCCTGGTCAGCGCCATCCCGCTGGGCACCCGCTCGAACAGCCCGAACCCGAGCTGCCGTTCCAGCACCCTGAGCTGCTTGGACAGGGCGGGCTGGGAGACGAACAGCCGCTCGGCGGCCCGCGTCACATTCAGTTCCTCGGCCACCGCCACGAAATAACGCAATTCCCGCAAATGCACGTCCATAGCCACTGGTTATAGCAAAGGGTCTTGGACGTACGGCCCACCCGCCCGGCAGGCTTACCGCCATGAAGACACGCACTCTTGGAAACCTGCAGGTCCCCGCCATCGGCTTCGGCGCCATGGTGCTCTCCCCCGGCGTGTACGGCGACATCGACGACGAGCGTGCCGAGACGGCGCTCAGGTCGGCGCTGGACGCGGGCGGCACCCACGTGGACACCAGCGACGCCTATGGCGCGAACGGACACAACGAGCGGCTCGTGGGCCGCGCGATCAAAGGGCGCCGCGACGAGGTGGTGGTCGCGACCAAGTTCGGCCTCGCGGTCCCGGAGGGCGAGCCCAGCAGGTCGCACCCGGTCGGCTACGCCTTCAACGAGCTCCGGGTGAACGCCGAGCCCCGCCTGGTGCGCCGCTACGCCGAGCGCAGCCTGCGCAACCTCGGCACGGACGTGATCGACCTCTACTACGCGCACTACCCCGACCCCGGCGTGCCGATCGAGGAGACCGTCGGCGCGATGGCCGACCTGGTGCGCGACGGGTTGATCAGGCATGTCGGCCTGTCCAACGTGACGGCCGCCCAGCTGCGCGCGGCGCACGCCGTCCACCCGGTCGCGGCCGTGCAGAACGAGTGGTCGATGTGGCGGCACGTGGACCCGGACCTCCTGGCCACCGCACGTGAGCTGGGCGTGGGCATCGTGGCGTGGAGCCCTCTCGGCAGCGGCTTCCTCACGGGCACCGTGCAGTCGCTCGGCGAGGGCGACTTCCGCCACAACGCCCCGCGATTCGACAAGGAGAACTTGGCGAGCAACAACGACCGCTATGCCCCGATCCGGGCCATCGCCGCACGACTCGGCATCACCCCCGCCCAGCTGGCCCTGGCCTGGCTGCTGCACCAGGACGAGCACGTGGTGACCATCCCGGGCAGCCGCACCCCCTCCCACATCGAGGAGAACCTGGCGGCGGCCGACCTCACCCTGCACCAGGACACGCTGGACGCGATCGACAAGGCGCTGGCCGGGTTCGAGGTGTCCGGCGGGACGCTTCTCTAGTCAGAGCAGCTCCGGCCTGCCGCGTACGCCGGCCGCCACCCAGACCGTGGCCAGGCAGGCGTACAGGCTGAGCATCGCCCCACCCGTCGAGGCGAGAACCGCCGAGGCGACGAGGGCCAGGGCGAGCAGCACCGCCCAGCCGTACAGGATCCTGCGGCGCAGCACCGAGCCGGTGTGCGCCGCCTCCTGGGCGGGGGTGACCAGCGCCATGACCCCGGCGCCCGCGGTGCCGAGCGGCTCGCTGCCGAACCCGATCCCGAGGCCCAGCGTCACCGCGCCCACGCCCACCAGGCCGCAGCAGAGCACGGCCACACGGGACTCGACGACGTCGAAGAGCAGCTGGGTCGTCTTGCCCCGGGCCAGCCGGAGCGTGCTGACCGCCTCGGCGACCCACGCCGCCCAGTGCAGCAGCGCGACGACCACGAAGACCAGGATGACCGGGGGGATGGCGGGCAGCAGGAACAGCAGCCGCCACCCGCCCCGGAACCTGCCGCGCACCGCCGCCAGCCACCGGTACACGGGGTTGCGCTGCTTGAGCGCCGCCACGAGCAGATCCCGGGCGTGGCCGAAGCCGGGATCGAGGCGGAGCACCTCACGGAAGGCCTCCGCGGCCCGCCGCGGGTCGCCGAAGGCCAGCTCGGCGCGGCCGAGGACGAGGTGCGCCGTGGCGCTCTCCGGATCCAGCCGTACGGCGTGCGCGGCGGCGGCCCTGGCCGGCTGCGCGTCCCCGAGCTGCGTGCAGGCCAGCGACAGCAGGCACACCAGGTCGGGGGCCTCCGGGTCGATGGCCAGTCCCCGCTGCGCCGCGTCGGCCATCTGGCGCCACTGGCCGGCCAGCATGTGGGCACGGGCCAGCTGCTCCCAGACCGGCGGGTGCTCGGGATTGAGCCGGAGCGCGGCGGTGGCGGCGGCCAGCGCGGCGGCAGGGCGGCGGGCCCGGTGGTGCACCTGCGCGGCCACGTAGTGGGTGGACCAGTGGTCGGGCGCGAGCCGTACCGCCTCGTCCGACTCCTCGACGGCCTCGGCCGCGTTGCCCTGCTGGACCAGGGCGAGGGCCAGGAAGGCGTGCGCGGTGGCGTACTGCGGCTCCTGGGCGAGCACGCCGCGCAGCTCGCGCTCGGCGTCGGCCGGCCGGCGCAGCTGCAGCAGCGTCCGTGCGCGTTCCAGGGGGTCGCCCGTGGTCGTCACCGTTTGCCTTTGACCCAGGGCAGCAGTTCGTCCCACGCGCCCGAGTCGTTCGCGTGCATGACGTAGTTGCGGGCCGTGGCCATCCACTCGTGCACCGCCGAGGGGCGGATGGACTGCGCGGCGGCCAGCAGGTCGGGCGTCGACAGCGGGATGGGCCGGCCGGCGCTGATCGACTGCTGGAGCTTGACCTCCACCGCCCGGTCCACCAGGCCCTTGAGGTCGGCGCCGACGCAGTGCTCGGTGACCCGGGCGACCGCGTCGTAGTCCATCTCCGCCAGGGGCTTGTCCCGGCACAGGATGCGCAGGATGGCCGCGCGGGCCGCAGCGTCCGGCGGCGGTACGAGCACGGGCTGGTCGAAGCGGCCGGGCCGGCGGAAGGCCGGGTCCACGTACCAGGGGGCGTTGGTGGCCGCCAGCACGAGCACTCCCTCGTTGGCGTGCTCGTCCACGCCGTCGAGCTCGGCCAGGAACTGGTTGACCAGCTGCCGGGTGTGCGCCTGGCGCATGTCGGAGCGGCGGGCGGCCAGCGCGTCGACCTCGTCGAAGAAGAGCACGCACGGCCGGTTGCGCCGGGCCAGGTCGAACGTGGCCCGCAGGTTGCGCTCGCTGGAGCCGATGTACATGTCCAGGATGTCGGCCAGGCCGACGTTGACGAACTTCGCGCCGAGCTCCCCGGCGGCGGCCCTGGCGAGGTGGGTCTTGCCCGCGCCGGGAGGGCCGTAGAGCAGCACGCCGCCGCCCGCGCGCTTGCCGAACGCGGCGAACATCTCCGGCTGCTGGAGCGGGAGCAGCAGCTTGACGCGCAGCGCCTCCTTGACCGCCTCCATCCCCGCCACGTCGGCGAAGCTCACCTTGGAGTGCTCGACCTCGGCGGTGGCCCGGTCCGCGGGCCCCGGGGAGGGCGGATGGTAGGCGGGGGCAGGTCCGGCGTGAGGTGCGGCGTGGGCTGGGAC
>NZ_SMLD01000159.1:0-21838 GCF_004352805.1 Nonomuraea mesophila | reverse complement strand
CTCCTCGGCCACGATCTGCATGATCCGCCGACACTCGCCGGGCAGCTCGTCCGCCGGGACACCGCCGGCGCGGCCGGCACCGTCAGTGCCGGCCGCGTCCGCCCCGGAGCCTGTCCCGGTCGCCGTTCTGATCGCAGTAGGTCGCGATCGCGCATGTCCGGCGCAACCGGAGTTGCCGCTGCAGATGCGGCGCGGCAGGTGACATGTCCTATGGCGATCGACGGACGTGTCTTCGCCCTTTGAGTGTGTTGACCAATTCGACTGAAGGATGACCAAGGAGTTGAGAATGACCGATACACCGATAGTGATCGCTGGGGCGGGGCCGACCGGGCTGATGCTCGCGTGCGAGCTGGGGCTCGCCGGGATCGATGTGCTCGTCCTTGAGCGGCTCCCGCAGCCTCGAACGGTGGAATCGCGGGCCGGAGCCCTGCACATCCGCACGATGGAGATGCTGGATCAGCGGGGCCTGCTCGACGGATTCCTCGAGCGCGGACGGCCGCTGCGGGACGTGCACTTCTCCGGACTCGGTCTCGACCTATCCGATATGGCGACGCGATTTCCGTACGCACTGTTCCTCCTGCAGGCCGAGGTGGAACGGCTGCTGGAGGAGCGCGCGGCGCAGTTGGGGGTACGGCTGCGCCGCGACGCCGAGGTGACGGGGTTCTCCCAGGACGAGACGGGTGTGACGGTGGAGCTCGCGGACGGGTCGAGCGTCCGGGCGGACTACCTCGTCGGCTGCGACGGGGGACGCAGCACTGTGCGCGGGCTCGCCGGCATCGCCTTCCCCGGCACCTCGGCCACGATGACCACGATGCTCGGCGACGTCGAACTCGCCGAGCCGCCCGCGGCGGACATCTTCCAGGAGCGGCGCGAGCACGGCAGATTCTCGGTGCTGTCCTATGGTCCGGACTGGTACCGGGTGCTGACCAACGAGTTCGACCATGTCGCCGGCCGGGACGAACCGGTGACCCTGGAGACCCTCCGCAAGTCCTTGCTCAAGATTGCCGGGACGGATTACGGGATGCACTCACCGCGCTGGCTCTCCCGACACGGCGACGCGGCACGCCAGGCCGATCGTTACCGCGTGGGCCGGGTCCTGCTGGCCGGCGACGCCGCGCACATCCACTTCCCGGCCGGCGGCCAGGGCATGAACACCGGCATGCAGGACGCCGTCAACCTCGGCTGGAAGCTCGCCGCCGTCGTCCGCGGCCAAGCCCCGGATTTGTTGCTCGACACCTACCAGGCAGAACGCCACCCGGTCGCCGCCCGTGTCCTGCACAACACCCGCGCCCAGACCGCACTGTGGCGGGTGGACGATCACACCTCCGCTCTGCGCGAGGTGCTGGGCGATCTCATCGGCATCGATGAGGTACGGCTGCGCCTGGCCGGTATGATCTCCGCGACCGACACCAGGTATCCGATGGAGGGGACGGATGACCTGCTCGGCAGGCGGATGCCGGATCTCGACCTCGAGCACGGTCGCGTCCACGAACTGCTGCACCGCGCTCGCGCGATTGTGCTGGATCTCGGTGGTCTCCCGCCGCTCGCCGCCGTCGTGACCGGCTGGGCGGACCGAGTCGAGCTCGTCCGCGCTTGCCCTGCCGAAGGCTCCGGCCTCGGCGCGGACGCCGTACTCATCCGTCCCGACGGACACGTCGCCTGGGTCACCCGCGTCGGCGAGCAGCCAGACCTGGACGCTCTCCGGGCCGCCCTCACGACGTGGCTCGGCCCAGCTGGTCCTCACGGTGAGCAGGTACGCCACGGGCCCGCCCTGCCGCCCATGCAGAACCCGGACTAGCACGGCTCTGCGGGGACAAGCCGTCTCCCGATCACAACAGTGCCGGGTCCGTGACGCCCAGGGCGCAGCGGTCTCCAGCCGGCACCGTCCAATGTGGCCGGCTCCGCCTCCACGTCGACGGTTACCGAGGGCGTGCTGATCGTCATGCCGTCGGCGGCGAGGTTCTTCACCGCGGCGTCGATGTACAGGCTGTTAAACAGATGATCGCGTCCGAACCGAGGCCGAGCGCGCCGGAGCCGGCACGTCCAGGGCGGCTCTGCAGATCAGCGGCGCCGACTTCTCCAGTCTGACCAACTCGGCCGCCTCTGAGGATGGAGCCCGGCCGGGTTCGGCCCGCGGGGGTCCTGCGGATCACGCGGCGGGGTTGACATGATGGCCGTATGACGATCATTCCGCTGAGCCCCGACGCGTTGCTCACCACCACCCGCAGCGTGCGCAAGCGCCTCGATCTGACCCGTCCCGTGCCGGCCGAGCTGGTGCGTGAGTGCCTGGAGGTCGCGCTTCAGGCGCCCAGCGGCAGCAACCGGCAGGGCTGGCACTGGGTGGTGGTGAGCGATCCCGAGCTGCGCGCGGCGATCGGCGGCTACTACCGGCGCTCGTTCGCCGCGTACCGGACCTCGGGCGGCTCGGCCGGATCGTTGTTCAAGGACGACCCGGCGCGGGCGGCCACCCAGCAGCGGGTCTCCGACAGCGCCGACTACCTGAGCGAGCACATGGGCGACGTGCCGGTCCTGGTCCTCGGGTGCATCCACACGCCCGGCGGGCTGCCCGAGGGCAACCAGGCCGGGCTCTGGGGCTCGCTGCTGCCCGCGGCGTGGAGCTACATGCTGGCCGCCCGCGCCCGGGGCCTCGGCACCGCCTGGACCTCCCTGCACCTGGCGTACGAGAACGAGATCTCCGAACTGCTCGGCATCCCCGCCGACGTCCGCCAGGGCGTGCTCATCCCCACCGCCTACTACACGGGTGAGACGTTCAAGAGAGCCCACCGGCAGCCGCTCGACGAGGTGCTCCACCTCGATCGCTGGTAAGCCGCAGTCGAAGCACCACCTATGTGAGGAGAGCCTGTGACCCCCTTGCCCATGCTGCCGACGTCCCTGGTCGGAAGCTACGCCCAGCCCGAGTGGCTGATCGACCGCGCCCGCCTGGCCGAGCGGTTCCCCCCGCGGGTGCGGGCCAAGGAGCTGTGGCGCGTCCCGCCGGAGCAGCTCGCCCAGGCCCAGGACGACGCCACCGAGCTGGCCGTCAGGGCGCAGGAACGCGCCGGGCTGGACATCGTCACCGACGGCGAGATCCGGCGCGAGAGCTACTCCAACCACTTCGCCACGGCCCTCGACGGCGTCGACATCGACAATCCCGGCACGGCGCTCGACCGCAGCGGGCACCCCAACCCGGTGCCGCGCATCGTCGGGCCGATCCGCCGCACGCGCCCGATCGAGGTGGACGACCTGCGGTTCCTGCGCGCCCACACCGGCCGCACGATCAAGATGACGGTGCCGGGCCCGTTCACGATGAGCCAGCAGGCGCAGAACGACCATTATCGCGACGCCGAGGCGGCCGCGATGGACTACGCGGCGGCGGTCAACGCCGAGATCCGCGACCTGTTCGCGGCGGGTGCGGACATCGTCCAGATCGACGAGCCGTACATGCAGGCCAGGCCCGACCAGGCGCGCGCCTACGGGCTGGCCGCGCTGAACGCCGCGCTCGACGGCGTCACCGGCACGACCGCGGTGCACATCTGCTTCGGGTACGCGGCGATCATCCATGAGCGGCCCGAGGCGTACTCGTTCCTGCCCGAGCTGGCCGGCTGCCCGGTCGAGCAGGTGTCGATCGAGACCGCCCAGTCCGGTCTCGACCTGGGGGTGCTGTCCGACCTGAAGGACAAGACCGTCATCCTCGGGGTGATCGACCTGTCCACGCCCGACGTCGAGCCGGTCGAGGTGGTGGCGGACCGGGTGCGCAGGGCGTTCGACCGGGTGCCGCCCGAGCGCGTCGTCATCGCCACGGACTGCGGGATGAAATATCTGCCCAGGGAGTCGGCGGAGGGCAAGATGCGCGCCATGGCCGGCGCGGCCCGCCTGCTGCGGGACGAGCTCGGCCGGTCATGACCGGGCTGGCGCGCAAGGGCGCGGCTCCTTCACCGCGATCGTAGAACCACGCCGCCCGCACGAGTCACCGGGACGCCCGGGTGTCCCACGACCACCCCTTCGACCCGGCCCACGGCTACGACCTGGACGCCCTGCTCGCCGTCCCGGCCCCCGAAGAGCCGGACGACTTCGCCGCGTTCTGGCGAGGGTTGCGCGCCCGTGCGGCGGCGGTGGACGTGGACGCCTGGGCGGAGCCCCCGAGGACGATCGCTTCGGCGCCGCCGCCCTCGTCGTCCCCAGCTTCGGCGCGCATCCCGTACGTCTCACGCTGCCCTGCACCGGCAGCGGCGAGGCCGTGCGCGCCAGGTACGCGCGCCACCCGGAGACGGCCGAGGTGCTGCGGTATTTCGACGCGGCCACGGCGGCGGCCCGGATCACGATCCCGGTGCACGTGGCCGCCGCGCTCTTCGACCCGGCCGTGCCGCCGCCCGGGCAGTTCGCCGTGCACAACGCGCCGGCCGGGCCAAGGGAACTGCACGTGCCGGCAACCGGTCACCACGACCATCCCGGTGTGCCCGCGGCGGAGCGGCGGCTGGCCGCCTCCCAGAAGGCGTTCCTTTGCTCATGAAATATCCGCATTGGTGAGGATGTCGATTTAGGATCATGGGCCTAGCCCCCCATGACCTTCCGAGGAGCCCGCCGTGTCCGAGAGCGAGCAGGAAAACACCCCGCCCGGTGTCGACACCAGCAAGCCCAGCGTCTCCCGCGTCTACGACCACATGCTCGGCGGCAAAGACAACTACGAGGTCGACCGCCAGGTGGCCGCCATGGCACTGAAGATCGCGCCCGACGCGCCCGAGGCGGCCAGGGCCAACAGGGAGTTCCTCCGCCGCACCGTGCGCCACCTGGCGGCGGAGGCCGGCATCCGCCAGTTCCTGGACCTCGGCTCGGGCCTGCCGACGCAGGGCAACGTGCACGAGATCGCCCAGGACGTCGCCCCGCGCTCCCGCGTCGTCTACGTCGACCACGACCCGATCGTGCTCGTGCACGGCCGCGCGCTGCTGGCCGTCGACCAGACGACCACGATCGTCGAGGCCGACGCCCGCGACCCCGAGGCCATCCTCGCCGACAGGAAGACGCGCGGCCTCATCGACTTCTCCGAGCCGGTGGGGCTGCTGATGTACGCGATCCTGCACCACCTCGGCGACGAGGAGGACCCGGCCGGCATCGTGGCCCGGCTCGTCCGGCCGCTCGCCCCCGGCAGCCACGTGGTGATCTCGCACTTCTGCAACCCGGGCGAGGCCATGCCCGAGGTGTCGCGGCAGGCGTACGCCGCGGAGCGGCTCTTCAACGAGCACCTCGGGACCGGGCGCTGGCGCACCCGCGAGGAGATCCTCGCCTTCTTCGGCGGGCTGGACCTGCTGGAGCCCGGCCTGGTGCCGCTGCCCGAGTGGCGGCCCGGCGCCGGCGACCACGCGACGCCGGGCGTCACCTACCACACCTTCGTCGGAGGCGTGGCCCGCAAGCCCTAGGACGGCAGCTTGCCGGTGGCGACCACCTCGCGGTACCAGTGGGCGCTGTCCTTCCAGGTGCGCCGCATGGTGTCACGGTCCACCCGGACGATGCCGAAGCGCTTGGCGTACCCGTGCGCCCACTCGAAGTTGTCCATCAGCGACCACACGAAGTAACCTCGCACGTCCGCCCCGGCCGCGATCGCCTCGGTCACGGCCGTCAGGTGGCGGCGCAGGTAGTCGATGCGGCGCTCGTCACGGATGCGCCCGTCGGCGTCCACGACGTCGGCGAACGCGGCCCCGTTCTCGGTGATCATGAGGGGCAGGCCGGGGTGGTCGCGGTGCAGCCGCAGCAGCAGCTCGCTCAGGCCGCTCTCGTCGATGTTCCAGCCCATCTCGGTGTACGGCCCCGGCTGGCGGACGAACTCGACGTCCTCGCACGCGATCCATGGCGAGGACGCTCCGTCCTGGTGCCCGTCGGCGGTCTCGCGCCGCGAGGAGCCGTCCCACTGGCGTACGAGGGTGGGGTTGTAGTAGTTGACCCCGAGCACGTCCAGCGGCCGGCACGCGGTGGCCTCGTCGCCGTCGCGCACGAACGACCAGTCGGTCACCGAGGCGGTGTCGGCGATGAGGTCGCGCGGGTAGGCACCCTCCAGCATGGGGCCGAGGAAGGCCCGGTTGGACAGCGCGTCCGCGCGCCGCACGGCGTCGGCGTCGCGCTCGGACACGCCGCGCACGTGGTGCAGGTTGAGCGTGACCGACATCTGCGCGGAGGCGGCGGCGGTGCTGCGCAGCGCCTGGACGGCCAGGCCGTGGCCGAGGTTGAGGTGGTGCAGCGCGGCCAGCGCGGCGGCGGGTTCGGTCCGCGCGGGGGCGTGCACGCCGGAGGCGTAGCCGAGGTAGGCCGAGCACCACGGTTCGTTCAGCGTGATCCAGGTGTGCACGCGGTCGCCGAGCGCGTCGCCCATGAGCCGGGCGTACTCGGCGAAGCGCGTCGCCGTGTCGCGGTGGGGCCAGCCGCCCGCGTCCTCCAGTTCCTGCGGCAGGTCCCAGTGGTAGAGCGTGGCCACGGGCGCGATGTCCCTGGCGAGCAGGCCGTCCACCAGGCGGGAGTAGAAGTCGAGTCCCGGCCGGTTGACCGGGCCGCTGCCGCCGGGCTGCACGCGCGGCCAGGAGATGGAGAAGCGGTAGGCGCCGACACCCAGCGCGGCCAGGGTGTCGAGGTCCTCCTCCACGCGGTGGTAGTGGTCGCAGGCCAGGTCGCCGGTGTCGCCGTTCGCGACGAGGCCAGGGGTGTGGGAGAAGGTGTCCCAGATGGACGGGCCTCTGCCGTCCTCGTTCCAGGCGCCCTCCACCTGGTAGGCGGCGGTGGCGGTGCCCCACAGGAAGTTCTCGGGGAAGGTCGTCATGCTGCTCCTCGGAGGATGATCTCGATGTCGTCGGTGCCGGGTCCGGCGGCCACCCGCACACCGCCGGGGGTCGTCTCCAGGTCGGGGTGCAGGGCCTCGCGCACGCCTGCGAGCAGCAGGCTCCAGGGCGCGGGGGCGCCCAGGACGCGGCGGGCGCGTACCCGGTCGCCCGTGCGCGAGACCTCGAACACCGCGGCGGCGGCGCCGTCCACGGGCGCGGGCACCGTGACCGTGCGGCTCTCGCCGTCGGCGAGGTGGCCGGCCCGCAGGGTGACGCCGTCGGCGTAGTCGTAGTCGGGCCGGTCGTCGCGGGCCCCGAGCGGCAGCACCGCGCCGGGCCGCACCAGCAGCGGCAGGCTGTCGAACCCGTGCCGTTCGGTACGCCAGCCGGGTCCTGTGACGGTCGCGCCGTCGAGCAGCCGGGTCCACACCCCCTCGGGGACGTAAAAGGAAATGTCGCCCTCGGCGGACATGACGGGCGCCACCAGCAGGTCCGGCCCCAGCATGTACTGGGCGTCCAGGTGGTCGCAGGCCCGGTCGCCGGGGAACTCCAGCTGCATCGCCCGCATCACGGGCAGGCCCTCCTGGGCGGCCTGGACGGCGGCGGCGTACAGGTAGGGCATCAGCCGGGCCTTCAGCCGGGTGAACGCGCGCAGCACGTCGACCGACTCCTCGTCGAACGCCCACGGCACCCGGTAGGACCCGCTGCCGTGCAGCCGGCTGTGCGACGACAGCAGCCCGAAGGCCACCCACCGCTTGAACACCGCCGGATCGGGCCGCCCCTCGAAGCCGCCGATGTCGTGGCTCCAGAACCCGAAACCGCCCAGGCCCAGCGACAGGCCGCCCCGCAGCGACTCGGCCATCGCCTCGAACGTCGACTCGCAGTCGCCGCCCCAGTGCACCGGCATGCGCTGCCCGCCCACGGTGGCCGACCGGGCGAACAGCACGGGCGCGCCCCGCTCGGCCAGCACCCGGTGCACGGTCTCGTTGTAGACCAGGCTGTAGTAGTTGTGCATCCGCTCGGGGTCGGAGCCGTCCGCGTAGACCACGTCGGTCGGGATGCGCTCCCCGAAGTCGGTCTTGAACGCGTCCACCCCCATGTCGAGCAGCCCGCGCAGCTTCGCCGCGTACCATTCCCTGGCGGCGGGGGAGGTGAAGTCCACCAGCGCCCGGCCGGCCTGCCAGTGGTCATCCTGCCAGACGGTCCCGTCGCGGCGGCGCAGCAGGTGCCCGGCGGCGGCCCCCTCGTCGAACAACGCCGACGCCTGCCCGATGTACGGATTGATCCACACGCACACCCGCAGCCCGCGCTCCTTGAGCCGGCGCAGCATGCCCTCCGGGTCGGGGAACACCTCCGGGTCCCACTCGAAGTCGCACCACCGGTAGCGCCGCATCCAGAAGCAGTCGAAGTGGAAGACGCTCAGCGGCAGGTCCCGCTCGGCCATCCCGTCCACGAACGACGTCACCGTGGCCTCGTCGTAGTCGGTGGTGAACGACGTCGACAACCACAACCCGAACGACCACGCCGGCGGCAGCGCGGGACGGCCGGTCAGCGCCGTGTAGCGGCGCAGGATGCCGGCCGGAGTCGGCCCGTGAACGACGAGGTATTCCAGGTCGTGGCCCTCGACGCTGAACTGCACCCGCGACACCGACTCCGAGCCCACCTCGAACGACACCCGGCCGGGATGGTTGACGAACACCCCGTAACCGCGGTTGGTGAGGTAGAAGGGCACGTTCTTGTAGGCCATCTCGCTGCTGGTGCCGCCGTCCTCGTTCCAGACGTCCACCGACTGCCCGTTGCGCACCAGGGGGCCGAAGCGCTCGCCGAGCCCGTACACGAGTTCCCCGGCGCCCAGGCGCAGCTGCTCGACCATGAAGTGCCGTTCCTCGGCGTCGTGCATCACGCCGAGGCTCTTGCCGGCGCTGCGGGTCAGCTCGCGGCCGGCGGCGCTGAAGGTCATCTCCCACGGCGCGTCCCTGCGCACCTGTACGGTGAGGGCGCCGCTGGTCAGGCTCGCGGTCTCGCCGTCCACGGTGACCCGCGCCCGCGGGCGCTCGTCGCGCACCTCGAAGACCGGCGCGTCCGGGACCGACCCGGCGAAGTGCACCGTACGGACCCTGATCACGTCCGGCATCGGCGACGACAGGTCGAGCCGCAGCACCGGGCCGTCGAGGGTGTGGCCGCGGCGGGTGATCTCCTTGGTGGGGGCGAGCACCCGCAGCGAGCCCCCGTCGGCGCTCACGTCGTGGGCGCAGGCGACGTAGTCGCCCCGCACCCCGGGACGCATCCGCCAGTAGCCGTCCTTGAACTTCATCGTGGTGCGCCGCCCGGCCGGGCGGCGCCCTCCTCTCACAGCAGTGGGGCGGGGGCCCGCTACGCGTCAGGGCGCAGGGCGACGACGTCGCGGGGCGCCAGCGTGACCTCGCCGCCCGCGACGGCTCCGGTCAGCAGGTCCCGCGCCGGCTCGGAAATGGGCACGGCGGCCGCCTGGGCGCCATGGTTGAGTAGGAACAGCACGTCGCCGCGGCGTACCGCCTCGACGCCGGGAGGAAGCCCCGGCAGCGCCCCGGCCACGCCGGCGTCGGCCAGCGCGCGCTCGGCGATTACGCCGAGCGCGGCGGCCTCGGGCATGGTCGCGACGTACCAGGCGACGCCGTCACCGGCGCGGTGACGCAGCACGGCGGGGCGGCCGTCCAGGTCACCGCCGGCGAACTCGGCCACCGCCTCGGCGCCCTCCGCCGCCACCAGCTCCGTCCAGGTGTGCGCGGTGAAGGCGGCGCCGTCCGCCCACCGGCAGCGCACCGGCTCGCCGCCGGGCGCGGGCAGCCACTCCTCGCCCGAGGCGCCCAGCACCTCGCGCAGCGGCGCGGGGAAACGCCCGGTACGTACGTGCGCTCGCTCGTCCACCACCCCGGAGAACGGCCCGACCACCAGCACGCCGCCGCCGCGCGCGTACGCGGTCAGCGCCGCCGCGTCCCGGTCGCCGACCAGGAACAGGTTCGGCACCACCACCAGCGCGTAGCCGGACAGGTCCGCCGAGGGCGGCACCACGTCCACGCTCACGCCGCGCTCCCACAGCGGCAGGTAGTAGCCGAGCAGCTGGCCGGTCGCGTCGAGCCGGTCGCTGGGCCGGCCCTGTTCCTCCAGCGCCCACCAGCTCGCCCAGTCGAACACCATCGCCACCCGCGCGGGCACCGGCGTGCCCGCCACGCAGGCGAGCCCGCGCAGCTCCCGGCCGTGGGCGCGGACCGCGGCGTGCAGCCGCGTGTCCGGCCCGGCGTGCGGCACCATCGCGGCGTGGAAACGCTCGGAGCCGAACCGGGAGGCCCGCCACTGGAAGTAGCAGAGCCCGTCCGCGCCGCGGGCCAGCGCCTGCAGCGACTCCAGCCGGAACTGGCCGGGCGGTTTGGGCAGGTTGTGCGGGCGCCAGTTGACGGCGCTGGTGGACTGCTCCATCAGCAACCACGGCTTGCCTCCCGCGAGCCCGCGCATCAGGTCGTGGGTGAGCGCCGTGCGCGCCGGGGTCAGCGGGTCGCCCGGCTCGGGATAGCAGTCGTTGGAGACGACGTCCTCCTCGGCCGCCCACGACCAGTAGTCGACCGGCTTGAACAGCCCCATGAAGTTCGTCGTGACCGGCGTGCCGGGGGTGTGCTCCCGCAGGACGTCGCGCTCGGCCCGGTAGTGGTCGAGCAGCGCGTCGGAGCAGAACCGCCGCCAGTCGAGGCGCTGCGACGGGTTGATGAGGTAGGGGGCCCGCCGTGGGGGGACGATCTCCGCCCAGTCGCCGTAACGCTGGCTCCAGAACGTGGTGCCCCACGCCTCGTTGAGCGTCTCCAGGTCGCCGTGGCGCCGGAGCAGCCAGGCCCGGAACGCGGCCGCCGACTCGTCGCAGTGGCACACCTGGCCGTACTCGTTGCCCACGTGCCACAGGGCGAGCGCCGGGTGGCCCGCGTACCGGGAGGCCAGGGCGGAGACGATCGAGAGGGCACGTTCGCGGTAGACGGGGGAGGAGGGGCAGAACTGGTTGCGCGCGCCGTACCAGAGCCGGTGCCCCGACTCGTCGACGGGGAGCGTCTGCGGCCAGCGGTGGCCCAGCCACGGCGGCGGTGAGGCGGTGGGGGTGGCGAGGTCCACCGCGACGCCGTTCTCGTGCATCAGGTCGAGCACCCGGTCGAGCCAGGCGAAGTCGCGTACGTCCGGTTCGGGTTCGAGCCTGGCCCAGCTGAACACGCCGACGGTGACCAGGTTGACCCCGGCGGCGCGCATCAGCGCGGCGTCCTGCGCCCACACCTCCTCCGGCCACTGCTCCGGGTTGTAGTCGCCGCCGAACAGCAGTCCGCGGCCCGCGGTGAGCGTGTGCATGCCCGGCCGTGCGGTCATGCCGGCCTCCCCTCACGCGGCCCGCCCGCCGGCCCCGGCACCGGCGGTGGCGCGCTGCTGTCGCCGGCGACCAGCCGGCAGGGGACGAGCCGCTGCTGGGGCGGCCCGCCGCCGCTCAGCCGGTCGACGAGCATGCGCGCGCCGAGCCTGCCGAGCTCGGTGCCGGGCGGCTCCAGCGTGGTCAGCCTGGGATGGAACATCTCCGCGACCCCGGCCGACGACAACACCAGCATCAGCGTCAGGTCGTCGGGGATCCGCCGGCCGCGCGCCGCCGCGGCCGCGATCACCCCGACCGCCGCGTGGTCGTCCATCACGGCCAGCGCGGTGACATCGGGATGCGCGTCCATGAGCCGCTCGAACGCCTCCCGGCCCTCCTCGGCCGACCCGGGGCGGTGGCCGTCCACGTAGCCGATCCCGGCGGCCCGCGCGGCGGCGGCGAACTCCTCTCCCGCGCGGATCGCGGGGCCGTAGCCGTCGGCGTACGCGTCGGCGGAGAGGTTGAAGAAGGCCAGCTTGCGATGGCCGAGCGCGGCCACGTGCGCCACGGCGTCCCTTGCCGTGGCCGCGAAGTCGATGTCGGCGTAGTCGATCGAGCCGGGGTCGCGGGTGCGCCCTATCATGCTGAACGGCACGCCCGCCGCCGCCAGGAAGGCCGCGCGCTCGTCGTCGAGCCCGACCTCCATGAGCAGCACCCCGTCGATCAGCCCCAGGCCGGTGAGGTGGCGCAGCTCCTCGATCGGGTCGGCGTTCTCGGGGGAGAGCAGCAGGTGGTGGCCCAGCTCGCGGGCGGCCTCGGCGGCCCCGGTGGCGAACTGCATCTCCGTCAGTCCGAAGCCGCTGCGCGGCGCCGGGTAGAGCAGGGCGAGGATGCGGGTGCGTTTGCTCTGCAGGCCCCTGGCCAGCAGGTTGGGACGGTAGCCGAGCTCGGCCGCCGCCTGTTCGATGCGGCGTCTGGTGCCGGCCGCGACCGGCCGG
The DNA here is from genome assembly GCF_004352805.1 of Nonomuraea mesophila. Classification (NCBI taxonomy): domain Bacteria; kingdom Bacillati; phylum Actinomycetota; class Actinomycetes; order Streptosporangiales; family Streptosporangiaceae; genus Nonomuraea; species Nonomuraea mesophila. Next base: position 9,680 of record NZ_SMLD01000159.1, on the reverse strand, counting down.
GTGCCGTTGAGCGCGGCGGACACGGTGCTGATCGCGACCTGTGCGCGCTCGGCCACGTCCCGTAATGACGACATCCTGCTCCCGACCCTGGGCACGCTCGGCCGGAGAGGGCCGATACGGTAGTCGAAACGTTTCGCACAACCTAGGGTCCGGTTTGCGGGGATGTCAATGGTGTGGATTCGGATGTCCGGAAAGGCGGCCCCGGCCGCGTCCACATGACCGGGGCACGCTCATGGGGCGTCAGTACACGTACGGCCAGCCGTCCGCGTCCCAGCCGAGGAGGTTGATCCCGAGCTTGGGGGTGCCGTTGTCCGCGCCGTCGTAGTAGTGGTAGACGAGCAGGTCGCCGTCCACGTCACGCATGACGCTCTGCCCACCGGGGCCGACGATCCGGCCGTGCGTCTCCAGCACCGTCGTGCCGCCGCCGTTCAGCATGGACCGCCCCGAGCGGTCGACGTACGGGCCGGTCGGGCTCGAGGAGCGGCCCACCTTGATCTTGTACGTGCTGCTCGTGCCGGCACAGCACTGGTCGTAGGAGGCGAACAGGTAGTAGTGGCCGCCGTGCCGGACGATGTGGGGCGCCTCGACGGCGCGGGGTGCGTCGGGGCGGGTGGCCAGGTGGTGGAGCGTGCCGTCGCCGGGCAGCCGCTTGCCCGTCGAGGGATCCAGCCGGATCATCCGGATGCCCGTCCAGTGGGAGCCGAAGCTCAGCCACCACCGGCCGGAGGAGTCGACGAGCAGGTTCGGGTCGATGGCGTTGTGGTCGGAGCTCGTCGTGGTCGCGTAGATGATGCCCTGGTCGGTCCACGAGCCGGGCTGCCCGGTCGTGCTGGTGGCCAGCCCGATCGCGGAGTGGTTGGAGCCGAAACCGGAGACCGCGTAGTAGAGCAGGTAGCGCCCGCCGTGCTGGGAGATGTCGGGCGCCCACGGGTCGTTGCCGGAGGAGTAGGTACGCCACCACGACGGCGGCGTCCGGAAGGCCGATCCGGCGCGCGAGAAGGCGACGCGGTCCGCGGAGGTGCGGGCCTCCAGGTAGCCGTGGGTGGAATACAGCACATATCCGGTGGAGGTGCGGATCATCGTGGGGTCGTGGACGACGACGTCTCCGGTGACGTGGCCGGGGCCGGGGTAGGCGAAGGCCGTGCTCGCGTAGAGGGCGAGCGCGGCGGATGCGGTGCCGATGAGGCGTGACAGGCGCACGGGGGGTCCTCCTTCGGGGGCGGCGGGTGCCGCCGTTCGTGGTCCGCCTGCCTGACGCTGCGCCGGACGACATGTAAACCCGGCCTCTGACGGACGTCAACCGCCGCGTGAAACTTTCACGGACGTCCGGGCGTGCCGTGCAGATACCGGGTCCGGGCCTTGACAGGGGATGCCGGCCGTCCTATCGTCAAGCCACTTTCGCCCTCGATGTTAGCGCTAACAGTGTCTGCCGCGCTGCGCCACAGCGACCTCCGGCACCGGCGCGTCACCCGGGCGGCGGCGCGGTCGACCGGCGCTGGACGAGCTCGACGGGCCCGGCCAGCACCTCGGCCACCCTGTCGTCGGGCTTGAGCCCGGCGAGCAACGACACGCCGCGCCGGCCCAGCTCCGCCAGCGGCATCCGCACCGTGGTCAGGGCGGGGAACAGGTAACTGGCCAGCTCCAGGTCGTGCACGGCCACGATCGACACCTCACGCGGGATCTCGAACCCGGCCGAGCGCGCGCCCTCCATCGCGCCGATCGCCGAGGCGACGTTCGCCACGAACACCGCCGTCGGCCGCTCGGGGCCCGCGAGCAGGCGGGCCATCGCCGCCGCGCCGCCGGCCGGCGTGTAGTCGGCCGCCACGATCGGGCCTTCCGGCAGCCGGGCCTCGCGCATCGCCGCCGAGTATCCCGCCGACCTGCGGCCGGCGGTGTCGGCGTGGGCCGGTCCCGCCAGGTGGGCGATGCGGCGGTGACCCAGGCGTACGAGGTGCTCCACCGCGAGTGCGGCGGCCCGCTCGTCGTCGAGGATGACGTACCGCTCGACGCTCCTGCTGCGGTTGTTGAGCATGATCCAGGGGATGGCGGCCCTGTCGAGGTGCTCGACCAGCCCGGACTCGTCGCCCGCCCCGGCCAGCAGCAGGCCGTCGATGCGGCCCTGCCCGATCCGGTCCATGTACTCGCCGAGGCCGGCGCCGCTGGCGCTGCCGGTGACCAGGACGTACCCCTGGGCGGCCGCCTCCGACTCCGCGCCCTTGATGATCTCCGCGTAGACGGGGTTGGCGAAGTCGGGGATGAACAGCCCGAACATGTGCGCACGCGCGGTACGCAGGCTCCGCGCGGCCACGTTCGGCCGGTAGCCGAGCCGGTCGATCGCGGCCAGCACCCGCTCGCGCGTCTCCTGGCGGATGTTGAGCGTGGGGTCCTTGTTGATCACCCGGGAGACGACGGCCCTGTCGACCTTCGCCATCGCGGCGACGTCGGCGAGGGTGACCCGTGAGCGCTTCATGCCGGTGATCCCGGGCGCACGCTCTCTCCGGTGTCCATCGAGCGGTAGAGGGCGTGCAGCAGGCGGAGCGTGCCGAGGTTGTCCGCGCCCGACGTCTCCGGCTCGCCGCCCTCGGCGATCGCCCGCAGCAGCGAGCCCATCGGCCCGGCCATCGCGTCGGGCAGCCAGCGCGTGGTCACCGGGTACGGCAGCCAGCCGTCCGTGGGCAACGAGCGGCTGTTGACGGACAGGGTGTCGGGGCGGCCGTGGGGATAGTCGTAGAGCAGGCCCAGCGTGCCCTTGATCGCGCCCTGCGTCCCGTCGATGCGGAACGACGCCTCCTGGTCGCCGGTGCGGTTCTCGTGCGTGGCGTGGACCAGCGCCCGCACGTCTCCCGGGTAGACCAGCGTGCTCATCGTCCGCGTCTCGCCCTTGGCGAGCTGGCCGGGCGTGCGGCCGCCGGTGCAGAAGACGAGCTCGGGGTCGCCCAGGATCGAGCGGATCGCGTCGAGGTAGTGGATGGAGTGGTAGACGATCTCCAGCCGGTCGGCGCCGACGAGCCAGTCCCAGCCGCTCCAGTCGGTGTGGATGTTCACGGTGAACGTCATGGCCGTCGGCTCGCCGATCCAGCCCGCGCGGACCATGGCGCGGGCCGCGGCGATGCCCTCGTCGAAGCGGAGCTGCTGGTTGACCGCCACCTTCAGCCCGCGGGCCGCCGCCAGCTCGACGATCTCCCGGCCGGTCTCGACGTCGGGCGCGAACGGCTTCTGGCACAGCACGTGCCTGCCGGCCGCCAGCGCCTCCTTCGCGATGCCGGGCTGCGCCCCCGGCGCGACCGCGATGTCCACCACGGCGGCCCGCTCGTCGGCCAGCAGCTCCGCCGGCGACCCGTACGTCCTCGGCACCCCGTGGCGGTCGGCCACCTCGGCGGCCCGGCCGGCGTCGAGGTCGTACAGTCCCGTCACCTCCAGCCCGGCCCGCCGGTAGGCGGGCAGATGCGCGACGTCGACGATCGCGCCGGCACCGACCACCGCGATCGGCAGCCGGTGCGCGTCCGGGATGGACAGGTCCGCCGCGGCCGCGATGGGCGCGAACACGTCGATCATCCGGGCTCCTCCATACCGTAGAAGCGGGTCGCGGTGCCGCCCAGCACGGCCGCGCGCCCGTCCTCCGGCAGCCCCGACAACACCGCGCCCGTCTCCCGCCACACCTTCGCGTAGTCGCCGGCCAGCAGCGCCACCGGCCAGTCGCTGCCGAACATCAGCCGCTGCGGCCCGAACGACTCCAGCGCGTGCTCCACGTACGGCCTCAGGTCGTCCGCCGTCCAGGTCGCGGCGTCGGCCGCGGTGTTCAGCCCGGACACCTTGGCATACACCTGCGGATACTCGGCCGCGCGGGCGAGCAGCGACGCCCACGGCTCCCAGCCCTTCTCCTTGATGGGCGGCTTGGCGAGGTGGTCGATGACCATCCGCAGCCCCGGCACCCGCTCGGCCAGCACCGGAACGTGCTCCAGGTGCCGGGGCAGCACGGCCACCACGTCGAACGGCAGCCCCGCCGCCGCCAGGAACCTCAGCCCCTCGATCACGGAGTCCTGCAGCACCCAGTCGGGGTCGGGCTCGTCGTGGACGAGGTGGCGCACCCCGGCGAACTTCGGATGCCGCCGGTAGCGCTCCAGCGCCTCGGCCGCCTCGTCGGGCCGCCACAGCGGCACCCAGCCCACCACCGCGCCGATGATGTCGTGGACGTCGGCCTGAGCGAGCATGGCGTCGGTGTCGGCGTAGGAGTCCATGGCCTGCACCAGGACCGTGCGCTCGACTCCCGCGGCGGCGAGCTGGGGGAGGAGCTCGGCGGGCTCGAAGGTGCGGAAGATCGGCCCCGACGCGGGGGTCAGCCACGGGTAGGAGCCCGTCTCCAGGTTCCAGAAGTGCTGGTGGGCGTCAACGATGGTCATCCGGCCTCCTCACATGATCGTTTTGAGCGTACACACGGCCGGCCACGGACGCGCGGGGTTGGACGAGTTCCAGCGTGATCGCGTCGGGGTCGAGGAAGTAGCAGGCGTAGCCGCCCGTGTTGACGCCGGCGGTGATCTCGGCGGGCGGGCTGACGAAGGTGACGCCGGCCGCCGCCAGCCGGGCGTGCTCGGCGCGGGCGTCGTCCACGGTGAGCGCCAGGTGGGCGGCGCCGGGCAGGTGGCGGGCGGGGTCGCGGGGCCGGCCGCGGGGGCGTACGTACTCGACCAGCTCCAGGTCGTGGGTCGAGACGCCGCGGGGCTGGCCGGGCACGGCGAGCTGGGCGACGCGGAGCACGGCGTCGGGGTGGCCGACCAGCCTGCGGGTGTAGGCGTTGTCCTGCTCCTGCCGGTGCACGAGGGTGAAGCCGAGCAGGTCGCGGTAGAACGCCACGGACCTGTCGAGGTCGGCGACCGTGAACGAGAAGTGCCAGACGCCTCTCATCGCGGAGCCTCCTGCCGTACGAGGGCGCGCACCTCGTCCGCGATCCGGCCGGCGCCGGGCACCAGGACCTGTGCCAGTGCCGGCGCGGCCGGCATCCGCACGTCGGGCGTGCCGATCCTGAGAGGCGGCGCGAGCAGCGGCACGCCGGCGCCGGCCACGCGGGCGACGACCTCCGCGCCGAAGCCGCCGGTGACGTTCGCCTCGTGGACGACCGCCAGCCTGCCGGTGCGGCGGGTGCTCTCCAGCACGGCGCCGGCGTCGAACGGGTTGAGCCACGGCGTCTCCACGACCTCCGCGTGCACGCCCTCGGCGGCCAGCGTCCCGGCCGCCTCCAGCACCCGGTGCGTCATCGCGCCCCAGGTGACGATCGTGACGTCGGAGCCGGCGCGGCGGGTGCGCGCCCCGCCCATCGGCGCGACCGGGCCGCCGGTCGTGACCCGCTCCTTCGCGCCGGCGTACAGCGTGCGGTTTTCGATCACCAGGGTGGGGTCGTCGCCGTGCACGGCCGTCACCAGCAGGTCGTAGGCGTCCTGCGGCGTGCTCGGCATGCACACCCGCAGCCCCGGCACGTGCAGGAACAGCGCCTCCAGGCACTGCGCGTGCTGGGCGCACGCGCCCGGCGCGCTGCCCTGCTGGGTGCGGATCGTCAGCGGGGCGCTCAGCCGGCCGCCCGAGACGTAGCGTACGTTGGCCGCCTGGTTGACGATCTGGTCGAGCGCCACCAGGGAGAAGTCGGCCCACATGATCTCCACGATCGGGCGGCGGCCCATCATCGCCGCGCCCACCGCGCTGCCGAGGATGGCCGACTCGCTGATCGGCGTGTCGAACACCCGGTCGCCGTACCGCTTGCGCAGCCCTCTCGTCACGCCGAACACGCCGCCGGGCACGCCGACGTCCTCGCCGTAGACCAGCGTCTCCGGCAGCTCCTCCATGAGCCGGTGCAGGGCCGCGTTCACGGCCTCGCCGTAGGTGAGCTCGCGGTCAGGCATACAGGTGCTCCCTCGCGGTCTCGGGGTCGGCGAACGGCGCGTCGAGCGCCGCGGCGGCGGCGGAGTCCATCTCCGCCCGCGCCCGGCGCTCCACCGCGTCGATGTCGGCGGCGGGCACCCCGTCGGCGAGCAGCCCCTCGCGCAGCCGGGCGATCGGCTCCCCGCGCCTGATCCGCTCCAGCTCCCCGGGCTGACGGTAGGTCTCGGCGTCGCCGATGTAGTGGCCGGCCAGCCGTTCGGTCACGCACTCCAGCAGCGTCGGCCCGCCGCCCTCGCGGGCGACCTCCAGGGCGTCGCGCATGTGGAAGCGCACGGCCTCGGCGTCGTTGCCGTCGACGCGGTGGCCCGGTATCCCGTACGCCGCCGCGCGGCCGGCCAGGCGCGGCGTGCGTACCATGTCGGCGATCGGCGTCAGCTCCGAGTAGCGGTTGTTCTCGCAGACGAAGACGACCGGCAGGGAGAAGGCGGCGGCGAAGTTCATCGCCTCGTGCACCGCGCCCTGGTTCATCGCGCCGTCGCCGAACACGCTCACGGCGGCCCTGCCGGAGCCGTCGAACCTGCCCGCCAGCGCGGCGCCGCACGCGATCGGCGCGCCGGCGCCCACGATCGAGTTCTCGCCGTGGAAGCCGTGCTCGGCGGCCGTGAAGTACGCCGAGCCGCCCCGGCCGCCGTTGACGCCGCTCGCCCGGCCCATCAGCTCGGCGAACAACGGCTGCGCCGGCACGCCCCTGGCCAGCGCCCAGCCGTGCCCGCGGTAGGTGGCGAACAGCGCGTCGTGCGGCTCCAGCGCGTCGCACGCGCCGGTGGGAACGGCCTCCTGGCCGATGCACAGGTGCACCGATCCCACGATCGGGCCTTCGGCCCGCAGGTCGCGTACCTTCTCCTCGAATGCGCGGATCCGCCACATGGCCAGCAGGTCCGCGAGCCGTCTCTCACTCAACGTTTCTCCATGCGTCCAGGGCCGCGGCGCAGATCGCCCCGGCGTCGCCGATGTAGGACTCGGGCGGGACGGGCAGCGCGCCCAGGCCCGCCAGGTCGTCGGGGCCGGCGACGTCGCGCAGGGCGTCGGCCAGCGCCCGCCCGCTCTCGCGCGCCTCGTGGGCCGCCCGGTAGACCAGGTCGTGCGCCTTCTCCCTGCCCAGCGCCGGGGCCAGGCGCATCATGTACGCCTCCGCCATGATCAGGCCGCCCTCGGCGTCGAGGTTGGCCCGCATGGCGGCGGGATAGACCCGCAGCCCGGCGGCGACGTCGGCGGCGCTGGCCAGCGCGCCCGCGGCCAGCTCGGCCAGCAGCGGCACGACGTACCACTCGACCTGCCACTCGCCGGCCGCCCGCTCGTGGCCCGCCTCCATCGCTCGGAACAGGCCGGAGCTGAGCGCGCCCGCCGTGCCGGACATGCCGATGACGGCCTCGCAGCCGATGGGGTTGGCCTTCTGCGGCATCGTGGAGGACGCCCCCCGGTGGTGGCCGCCGGCCTCGCGCACCTCGCCGATCTCGGTCCTGGACAGGTCCACGACCTCGCGGGCGAAGCGGGCCGCTGTGGCCGCCAGGCTCGCGCAGGTCACGCCGAACTCGGCGACGCCGTCCCTGGCCACGTGCCAGGGCACCTCGGCGGAGCGCAGCCCGAGCCGCGCGGCCATGCCCTCGCGCACCTCGCGGGCGCGCTCGCCCATCGCCGCGGACGTGCCGCCGGCGCCGAACAGCGACACGACCCGCACCTGGCGGGCGGCGCGGGCCACCCGATCGCGCTGCCGCGCCGCCTCCGCCAGCAGCACCGCCAGCTTCGCCCCGAACGTCGTGGGCACCGCCTGCTGGGCGTGCGTGCGCGCGGCGACGACGGTGCCCGCGTGCGCGGCCACCAGGCGGGCGATCTGCTCGCCGAAGGAGGCGAGCAGCGTGGCCAGGCGGTCGAGGGCCTCGCCCATCTGCAGCGCGAGGCCGGTGTCCATGATGTCCTGCGTGGTGGCGCCGTAGTGCACCCGGCCGCCGGGCCCGTCCGGCAGGGCCGCCGCGATCATCCGTACGAGGGGGAGGATCGGGTAGCCCACGTTCGCCGCCTCCTCCCACAGGCGGTCGAGGTCGATCGTGGCCGGCACGCAGGCCGCGGCGATGGCCCGCGCGTCGGCCTCGCCGATGACGCCCGCCTCGGCCTGGGCCAGGGCGAGCGCGGCCTCGGCGCGCAGCCAGGCGAGCACGGTGCGCTCGGCCGAGAAGATCCCGGCCATCGCGCGGTCGCCGAACAGTTCGGGCAGCAGCTTGAACGTCTGCGCGGGGCCGGCGGGCATGTCGGCGGGCATGTCGGCGGGCATGTCGGCGGGCACGGTCAGTTCATCTCCAGCCCGCCGTCGACGTTCAGCGCCTGGCCGGTGACGAACGACGCCAGGTCGCTGGCCAGGAACAACACCGCGGAGGCGACCTCCTCGGGCCGGCCGGGGCGGCGCAGCGGCGAGCGCTCGCCGACCTCCCGCAGGTAGCCCGCGCCCGCGCCGGGTCCGAAGCGGCGGTCGCGATCGCGGATGATCTCCTCCCACATGGGCGTGAGGAAGACGCCGGGGCAGACCGCGTTGACCCGTACGGGGGCGAGCGCCTCGGCGGCCGACTTCGTCAGGGAGAGCAGCGCCGTCTTGGTGGCGGAGTAGTGGGCCGCGTCCGGGCGGCCGGAGCGGGCGGCGACGGAGGCGAGGGTGACGATCGAGCCGCCGCCCTGCCCGGCCATGCGCCGGCCGACGGCCTGGGTGAGCCAGAAGGCGGCGTTGAGGTTGGTGTCCACGATCCGCAGCCACTCGTCCGGCTCGATGTCCAGCAGCGGCGTGGTGCGCATGGCGCCGGCGCAGTTGACCAGCACGTCGATCCGGCCGGGAGCGGCGGCCAGCGCCAGCGCCTGGGAACGGTCGGTGAGGTCGGCCGGCCGGGCGGTGACGCCCAGAGCGGCCGCCGCTTCGGCGAGTCGCGGGCCCTCCAGGTCGGAGAGCACGACGTCGGCCCCGGCTTCGGCCAGCGCGCGGGCGCACGCGAGGCCGAGACCGCCCGCGCCGCCCGTGACGAGCGCCGTGCGCCCGCTCAGGTCGATCGTGACAGCCATCCCCGATGATCTCCCTCACGCAGGTCAAACGATTGACTTGACCATAACAGCGGCCTCGTCGACCGGACAAGAGGGAGATCAACCGTTCGATCAGGATTTATTGGGAAAAGTCCGGCGGCCAGCCGAGTTCCGCGCGGAACGCCGCGCTCGCCCGCGCGAACGCGGCGCGGTCGAGCACCGCGCCCTTGTGCCGGCCCTCCGTGATCGGCTCGTCGTGCATGCGCGCGGGCAGCTCGCCGGGGCCGCCGCCCTTCCTGACCGCGCCCTCCCTGACCGCGCCCTCCCTGACCGCGTACGCCCGCAGCTCGTCGAGCCGGAGCTGCCCGGCGGCCAGCAGGTCGTCCAGCGTGAACGTGTCGCCGAGAACGGCGGTGACCAGCGCCGTCAGGCGGTCGATGGTCAGCGGGCGCGTGGGGGAGGAGGCGAAGACGCACAGGTTGAGCGCGTCGAGCCCGCTCCAGAGCCGCAGCAGCCGGGCGCTGCGCCGCCCGCGCTCCTCGTCCAGCACCCCGGCGGGGGCGGGTTCGGCGCCGATCCGCCGCGCCTCGGGGAAGCTGTAGCCCAGCCCCACCACGGGATCGAAGTCGAGGTCGTGCTCCAGGGCGTCGTAGCGCGGGCCGCCCGGGGCGAGCGCGTACCCGAGCCCCACGCCCGGCTGGACGCGCGGATCGAAACACGGCATCTCCGCGCCTGCGACGGTCATCGCG
>NZ_SMLD01000158.1:0-22179 GCF_004352805.1 Nonomuraea mesophila | reverse complement strand
CGGCCGCGGCGCCTCGTCGACGGCGCGGGCGATGGCGGCGGGATCGTGCCAGGGCGCGGGCGCGTCGAAGACGAACCCGTCGAGCACCGCCGCCAGCCGCTCCCGCGAGGCGGTCTGCGCGAACGTGCGCCACGTCTCGGTCGGCAGCAGCGTCAGGTTGCGCGTGGTGCCGGCGGAGTCGGCCAGCCGCCCGGCGGCCCGGCGCGAGGCGTCGCTGTAGGCGTAGATCGCCGCGCGCAGGTCGGTGCAGACCCGGTCGAGCTCCGGCCAGCGGGTCAGGATCGTGCCGTGCAGCCCCTGCGCGCGCCGCGCGATCTCCTCGGTGCCCCACAGCTTGGGGGCCTGCTCGCGCAACTCCTCGATGGTGCCCATGGTGAGCGTGATCAGCTCGAGCGCCCACAGCCGGAACGCCCGCGTCAGGTTGACGGCGCTCTGCCCGGCATCCTCCATCGTGGTGCGCGGATCGGCGACGTTGAGGTCCTCGAGCGCCAGCAGCCGGTGCATCTCCGACTGGCCGCCGTCGTCCATCATCCGCCGGATGAACATCAGCCCGACCACACTGGTGAACGACGCCCGGTAACGCAGCTGGTTGGGCTTGGGGAACACCTCGCGGATCGCCCCGAGCCCCTTGAGCACCCGCAGCCGGTTGTCGAAGTGGTCGGTGGGAAAGGCCCGGCAGGCGAAGCGCATCTGCTCGTGCGTCAGCCACTCCTCGCCCGCCTCGGCGAACGCGGCGAACAACGTCTCGGCGATGTCGACCAGGACCGGATCGTCGACCACCGCCCCGCTGTCGCGGGCCAGCGCGGCGAACATGCGGCGGTAGGTCGACAGGACGGCCTCGTCGGTGAGCACCGCGTCGAGGGTCAGAGGCTGTTCAGGCACGGGGACTAAGGTACGGCTTCGCGCCGACACTCTCCGCCGTCTCCCGGCGAACCCATGCCCGTACCAGCGAGTACATACACGCAGGCGACAACTGAGCGCTAGGGTGATGCCCGGTAAGGCGGGGGCAAAACGCTCTGTAAGTGTGCATACGGGGTGAGTTAGCGGTGCGGACGCGCATGCTCCGAGGCGATCGGGGCACGGCGGTTGTCGCCTCCGTGGTGGCCATGGCCCTGGTCGCGGCGGCGGCCTGGTTCGGCGTGGGCGTGTCCAGCGCCACGCCCAAGCTGGCCGACGTCGGCGCGTGGCTGTGGACCAAGGCCAAAGGCCGGATCGTGTACGTCAACGGTCTGTCCGGAGAGGTCGACGGCTATCTCGACCACCAGGCGGGCCGTCAGCTGCGTGTCGTGCAGGACGGCGGCAACGTGCTGCTCGTCGACGACCGCACCGGACACGTCAGCCGCGTCGAGCCCAGCCGGCTCAGCGTCGAGCAGACCCGCGACTTCGGCGCGGCCGGGACACAACTGGCCGTGTCCGGCACGGTGGGATACGCCGTCGATCCGGCCTCCGGACAGATCCAGCAGATCGACCCGGTCACGCTCGGCTCCGTCGGCGCTCCCCTCACCCTGCCGGCGCCGCTCGGGCCCGCCCGCATCGACGGCGGCGGCCGGCCGTGGGTACCGGTGATCGCCAAGGGCGAGGTGGTGCCGGTGTCGCAGGGCGTCGCGGCGACCCCGGTCAAGGTCGGCGAGCCGGGCGAGGAACTGTCGGTCACGATCGCCGGCGGCCTGCCCGTCGTGGTCAACACCCGCGCCGCCACCGCCACGATCATCGGCTCGGACGGCGGCGTGGGCGAGATCACCCTGCCCAACGACGTCGCCAGGGCCGCCAAGGGAGGCGCGCTCACCCCGGCCGGGACGGAGGGCCCGCTGGTCCCGGTGCTCTCGGCCGCCGGCTCGGGGCTGCTCGTGGTGATCGACACCGGGTCCAACGCGGTGCTCAGCACCAAGTTCGCCGCCGGCGACCCCGCCAAGCTCGGCGTGCCGCAGATCCTCGGCTCCAAGGTGTACGTGCCCGACGAGAGCACCGGCGCGCTGATCGTCTGGGACAGCGCCGCCGGGGGACGGCCCACCACGCTCCAGGTGGCCCAGCGGCCCGGCCCGGTGGACGTGTTCGTCAAGGACGGCCTGCTCTGGGCGAACGACGAGAACGGCGACAAGGCCGTCGTCATCGACCCCGAGGGCCGCAAGCACGACATCGACAAGGCCGACTCCGACGTACCCGGCCCGACCAGCACTCCCAGGCCGAAGACGCCGCGTCCCGAGCCGACGCGCAGCGACACCCGCCCCGACCCGGCCCAGACGACCGGCACAGACCCCGGCCCCACCCGGACGCGGGCGGACCCGCCGACGTCCGGGCCGACGTCCGGGCCGACGTCCGGGCCGACCCGCGAGCCCGGCAAGAACGCCCGGTCCCCGAGACCCACGCCCAGCGCGCCGTCCGCCCCCGGCGCCGTGAGCGCCAGGTCGGGGCCCGGCAAGGTGACGGTGAGCTTCAGCCCGTCCACCGGCGGCAAGGTCGAGCGGTACCCGTTGAAGGCGTCGGGCGGCGGCGGCTCCGTACCCGACTCGGTGGACGCCGGCGGGCCCTACCGGTTCGAGTTCACCGGCGGCGACTGCGCGGACGAGTACACGTTCGTGGTCGTCGCGCACGGGGAGGGCGGCGAGGTCGAGTCGGAGCCGAGCGCGGGGGTGAGGCCGTGCGTGGCGCCCGGCTCGCCGTCCGGGTTCACCGCCAAGGCCAGGAACCGGGGCGCCGCACTGAGCTGGACCGCGCCCGCGAACGCCGGCGAAGGCGTCACCTACGAGCTGACCGGCGCCGCGACCGGCCGCGTCACCGGCACGTCGCACACCGTGGACGGGCTGAGGAACGACCAGAAGCACACGTTCACGCTCAAGGCCAGGAACGCGGCGGGGGAGAGCCCGGAGGCGGTCACGACCGAGGTCGACCTCGCCTACCCGAAGCGCTCCTACAAGAACGCCAACAACGACCAGACCAACTCCAAGATCAACTCGTGTCCCACGGGCGGTTGCCAGATCGGGAAGATCGAGAAGGGCAAATACCTGAACCTGACGGTGATCTGCCAGGTCAGGGGCAAGTCGGTGACCGAGGATCAGACGGGGGAGACCAGCGACATCTGGGACAGGATCGAATGGAACGGAGGCACCGCCTACATCAGTGACACCCTGATGGCCACGCCGCGCGGGGGGTTCCCCGCCGCGCCGCTCTACGAGTGCACCGACTGAGAAGGGGACTCAGTTGACCCAGTACAACCAGCAGAACCAGATCGAACAGGCGGTGCAGCCGTACCATCAGCCGCAACAGCACCAGCCGCCACAGCAACCGGCCCAGCTCGCCGGTCAGTTCGCGCAGCGTTTCCAGCTGCTCGCCGGCAACATCGAACGCATCATCCGGGGCAAGCACGAGGCCATCGAGCTGGCCCTGATCTGCCTGTTCTCCGAGGGGCACCTGCTCGTCGAGGACGTGCCGGGCACCGGCAAGACCACGCTCGCCCGGTGCGTCGCCGCCAGCGTGGACGCCGAGTGGCGGCGCATCCAGTTCACCCCCGACCTGCTGCCCAGCGACATCACCGGCGTGTCGATCTTCAACCAGGCGCACCAGAAGTTCGAGTTCCACCACGGGCCCGTCTTCGCGAACATCGTGCTCGCCGACGAGATCAACCGGGCCTCGCCCAAGACCCAGGCCGCGCTGCTGGAGGTCATGGAGGAGCGCAGGGTCACGGTGGACGCCGAGCCGCATCCGGTGCCACGGCCGTTCCTGGTGGTGGCCACGCAGAACCCGGTCGACATGGACGGCACGTACCCGCTGCCCGAGGCCCAGCTCGACCGGTTCCTGATGAAGATCTCCGTCGGCTACCCCGACCACGTCTCCGAGGTCGAGGTGCTCAAGGGCATGCCGACAGGGCCGCAGGTCGAGCGGCTGCCCGTCGTGGCTCGGGCGTCCGACGTGTCCGGAATGATCGACTTCGCCTCGCGCGTCCACGTGGCCGACCCCGTCTACGACTACATCGTGGCGGTGTGCGCCGCCACCCGCACCAGCCCGCACCTGCGGCTCGGCGCCAGCCCCCGTGGCAGCCTCGCGCTGCTGCGCGCGGCCAGGGTCAAGGCCGCCGCCGCCGGACGCCACTACGTCGTGCCCGAGGACGTCAAGGCGCTGGCCGTACCGGTGCTCGCACACCGCCTGATCCTCACGCCCGAGGCGGAGCTGCGCGGCGTCACCACCGCGGCGGCGCTCGGCGAGATCCTCGCCGGGATGCCGGTGCCGCAGGCGGCGTAGGAGCCGGCCGTGCTCACCCCGCTGGGCTGGGGCACGCTCGCCGGGTCCGTGCTGCTGTACGCGGCGGGGTTCGCGCTCGGCTGCCCGGAGCCCGTCGTGCTCGCCACCGGCGGGCTGCTCGCGCTGGGCTCCGCGCTCGCGTGGACCGCTCCTAAGCCCAGGCTGGAGGTCCACCGCGAGGTCACGCCGCTCAAGGTGGCGCGCGGGGACGCCGCCGTCGCCGTGCTGAGCGTGACCAACCTCGGCCGCCGCGGCCTGTCCGGGCTGCGCGCCCAGGACCGCATCGGCGCGTCGGAGCACACCGTCGACCTGCCCAGGCTGGCACGGAACGGCCGGCGCACGATCTCGTACCCGCTGCCCACGGACGTGCGCGGCGAGATCCCCGTCGGGCCGCTGCGCCTCGTGCGCGCCGACCCGTTCGGCCTCACGCGCCGCGTCAGGGAGTACGGCGGCCACGCCACCCTCCTCGTGCGCCCCCGCACCGTCGCGCTCGCCGTCCCGCCGTCCGGCAGGGCGCACACACGGCGGCGTCGACCGAGTCGAAGGGCGCCTACTGGCACGTCAGCAAGCTGCACGGCGGCACCAGGGTGAGCCGGCTCTGGGTGACCAGGCAGGGCCGGGCGTGGATCGCCGAGGAGGGTGAGATCAAGCGCGTCACCGGCCGGTCGCCGTTCAGCATGGCCGGGCGCGACCTGACGTACCAGCAGATCCAGGCCCTGCCGTCCGACGCCGCGGCGCTGCGCGAGCGGGTGGCCGCGATGCTGCCCGCCGGGTCGGAGGGGTTGCTGGCCGACGCGCTCAGCGGCCTGCTGTGGACCAAGCCGTCCCCGCCGAGGGTCCGCGCGGCCGCCTACCGGGCGCTCGCCGATCTGCCAGAGGTCCGCTACCTCGGCGCGCGGCAGGACGAGCGGGGGCGCGCCGGAGAGGCGTTCTCCTTCGCCCTGCCCTCCTGCGTCGAACGGACCCTGATCATCGACCCGGCCACCTCGCAGGTGCTGTCCTGCTCGGACGGCGGCCACGACGGCCGCCACGAGATCGTGCTCACCGCGGGCTGGACCGACCGGGGGCCGGACCTCCCCTGAGCCCCTTCCCAGCCTTCATCGGCGCGGCGCGCTGGTCCCGCGCGCCCCTCTCACAGGAGCCACGACGTGTTCCGGCGTGCCCGCACCACCTCAGGCAGGGCCATCTGCCTGAGTGACCAGTTCCCGGCGATCAAGGTGGAGGAGGTGATGCGCGGGCGGGTCAGGTTCGCCGGGCAACCGGCCGTCGACCTCGGCCCCCACCTCGGCCTCACCTACAGCGCCCACGGCCGGCGCATCCTCGTGGAGGCCGGCTTCCACTCCTACGAGCGCACCGGGTACGCGGAATGGACCCGCTCACCGCAGGCGCACAACGTACCGGTCGTCTCAGCACCCTTCCGCCCCGGCCCCGCCACGCGCCTGGTGAGCTCCGCGATCGGGCCGTCCCGCCAGTCCTTCGAACTGGCCGACGACGCCTACGGGGTGCGCAGGACCCGGCGCGTCCAGGTCAGCCACCGCCCGGACCTGATGGCCGTGCACGACTCCGTGCCCCCGGACGCCTCCCTGCGCAGCCTCTGGCACTTCGACCCGTCGCTCAGGATCGTGTCCCGGAGCGAGGGGACGGTCGTGCTCGGTGACGGGGACTTCCGGGTGACGCTGCTGCCGTTCCCCGCCCGACGGTCAGGCCGTGCGGCCGGGACTGATCTCACTCGGTTACCTGCGTACGTCGGAGGTCGTCACCGTGCTGTCCGGCGAGGCGGCGCGCGTACTGACCGTGATCGTGCCCGGCGTCGCGGAGCCTCCGCTGTCGCGTTCGGACGGTTCGCTGACCGTGCGCACGCCCGGCGGCCCCGTCCCCCTTCGGCCGCCGTACACCATGGATCGGGCCGTTTTCGGCACGCACAGTGTGACCGATGTTTTACTATGAGTGTGCGATCGCAGGTCGGAAGGGTCGCAGCCCGGGTAAGCCCTCGGGCGCTCCTCCACCCTCCGGTCCGCAGTCGGCGCCTCCTCTCTCTCCGGCGCCGGATCGCCCACTGCTCGGGCTCACCCCCGCGGGGGTGAGCCCGCTGCGCGTTTCCCGCTCGCTCAGTCGAACATCTCGTGGAGGGTTTGTGCGGTGGCGGCGCGGGTGATCCACGTTTCCAGCCGGCCGAGGTCGGTGCAGGAGGTGATCGTGTCCCGGGTGTCCTGCGGGACGTCGAAGCCGCGAGCGGCCAGGACGAGCAGCACCGACCTGGCAGCTTCCTCCGCCTTGCCCGCCGTCCGACCTTCTGCCTCGCCTTCTGTCTTTCCCTCTGCCTTTCCTTCGGATCTGCCTTCTTCGCGGCCGCGGCCGTAGTGTTCGCGGGCGAAGGGGCTGAAGACGGGCCAGTCGGTGGATGTCATGATTTCCTCCATGAGGCGCCGGATCTCGGGCGCGGCCATGCTGTAGGCGTATTCATAGTACTTCGGAGCGTGTTCGTTGCAGGTGCCGGCGAGCGCTGTGGCGAAGGCTTCGACGACTTTGGGGTCGCGGCCGTGGACCATGACGGACATGGCGGCCATGTCCAGTTGGTCGGCGGCGTGCTGGGGGTCGTTGATGGCGGGGATGCCGTCGGGGCCGAGAGCCCATGCCTGGAAGCGGTAGCCGGTCAGTCCGGGGTCGATGGCTTGTGCGTAGTGGTCGGCGACGCCCTGGTCGGCGGATATGACGAGCACGGTGACGTCGCATTTGAGCATCAGCCACAGTGATGCGGCGTACCGGGCCAGTTGGTGGCGCTCTTTGTTCTTGTCCTGCTGAATTTCCACGATGACAGCGTGGGCGGGGCTTGGTGTGGGTCCGAGGGTGAGGACTACGTCGGCCTCGATGTCGTCGGAGGGGCGGGTGTTGAAGGTGGTCTTCTCGATCTGGACAAGAGTGGTGTAGGGGAGGTTCACGCCCATGAGGTCGCGCAAGATGTCGACCACCAGGGAGGGGCGGTCGTGAAACAGCTTGACGAGGGTGTCATGTCGGGGAGACGGCATGGACTGATTGTCACATGATGAACACGGAAAGTGGCGAGATTCTGGAAACTAGGTCTGGCACCCCATTGGGGTTATAGTGGGGGCATGCCTAAGATCAACGTGTACCTTCCCGACGATCTCGCCGAAGCCGTCAAAGCGGCCGGTGTCCCGGTGTCGGCCATCTGCCAGCGCGCCCTGGAGCAGGCGGTGCGCCGGGTGACCGCCATCAGGGAGATGGCCTTGATCCCTCAGGACGTCGACCAGCCGAGCGGAGCGCTCGCCCACCTCACGCCGAGGACCCGCGTCGTGGTGGTCAAGCTGGCCCAGGAGGCGGCCAAGGCCGACGGCGCCGCGAGCGTCGGCACCGAACACCTGCTCGCCGGCATGCTCAACGAGGGCTCCAACCTGGCACTGCACGTGCTGCGCGCCATGGACATCGACCCGGAGCAGGTCGGGCGCGACCTGTCCCGGCACCGGCCGGCCCAGCGGCCCGAGAGCACCCCGGACGGCGACCCGCCCATGGCGCTGGGCACGGAGGCCGCCAACGCCCTGGAGTTCACCGTCACCGAGGCCACCTCGCTCGGCCACAACTACGTCGGCTGCGAGCACCTCCTGCTGGGCCTCGTCGCCGAGCCCGACGGGGTGGCGGGCCAGGTCCTGCGCGGGCTGGGCGCCGAGCCCCGGCTCACCCGGCGCGCGGTGGTGGCGGCCCTGGCGGGGTACGTGCACCTGCGCGGAGAGGCCCAGCAGGGTGCCGCGGCGGCCCAGGCCGGAGAGACCCAGCAGGGAGCCCCGGCGGCCCAGGCCGGTCAGGCGGCGGGGGAGTCCGCCGTGCAGGCGAGGCTGGCGGCCGCGATCCGTCAGGAGCTCCAGCCGTTCGTCCATCGCCTCGAACGTCTGGAAGAACGCCTGGAAGAACGCCTCGGCCCGGACACCTGAGGCGCGCGCGTGATCGCCACCGGCCGGCGGCGTGCTCGCGCCGTGCTACGCGCCGCCATCGTCACCGTGGTCGTGGTCGGCATCGTGATCGCGGCCACGTGGTGAGCGCGGCGACGGCGGGCGCCGGACGGATCGTGGGGCGGGTTCGGGCGGTACGGGTTGCTTGCCACTGAGTTTGGCCGGCCTCGGCCGTGCCTGCGATCATGAATCGCGGTACTCGGAAGGCAATGAGCCCGGCATTGTCCAGAAAGGACCTTGATGTCCACCGATCTGTTCGGCGTACGCGTCCTCGATCTCGACCACGAGCGGCGACGTGTGCGCTTCCGGGTCTTCGTCGTCTACTACGAGCCGTCCTGGGGAACGGACGACCTGCTGCCGAACGACCCGAGCTTCTTCTTCCGGCTGCTATGGGAAGGCGCGGACGGCATACGTGGTCACAACTACGGGCCGCTGGCCGACCTGGTCGGGGTCGATGAGTTCTGCGACGAGGCGTGGGTCGTCCGCCACACCCGTCTGTTCGTCTCGGGCGTGCACCGCGTGACCACCCGTAATCACCCCCTCGACAGCGACGCCTGGGACCGCCTGGCGATGTTCTACTACGTGCGTGACGGACGCTGGCGGGACGAGGACCTGCTCGCCCAGGGTGACTACGACGTCGAGGTCACCGACCCGCGCTGGCTGGCCCCGCTGCGGCTCGGCCAGAGCTGGGGCACCGGGAGCTACGAGAGCGAGGCTGCGGAGGCGATCGACGTCGAGACGGCGTACGCCGCTCCGGCCGCGGGCGGAGACACGCGCGCCGCCTTCGTCCTCGGCTGGTTCCGCCAGGAAGCGGGCGACGTCGCCGGCGCTGTCGAGGCCTACCGGCTGGCGGCCGGCACACAGGACCCGGACGAACGGGTGAAAGCGCTGCTCTACCTGGGGAACCTGCACGCCGAGCAGGGCGACTCGCAGGCGGCCCGTGCGGCGTACGAGGAGGTCGTCGCCTGCCAGGGCGTCTCGCCCAACGGGGCCAGGCGACATGTCTCCCGGGCGGCACTCAGGCTCGGCGCCCTCCTGCGGGGGAGCGGTGCGGAGGAGGAGGCGCAGTCCGCGTTCACGCTCGCCGAACAGCTGGGCGACGTCGACCTCATCCGGGAGGCTCGCCGGCTGGCCGGCACCGAGACCTGGGCCGAGCGAACCTGCCGCGCCCTTCGGGACCAGGATCAGGACGCCTCGCTGCGGGCGCTCACCGGGGCCTGCGGGTCCGCCGCGGTGGCGCGGTTCGGAACGGAGCTGGCGGGACGGCGGTTCGATCGCGCCCGAGCCGCGTTGGCCCGGCTCACCGAATCCGCCGACCTGGAGTGCGCCGCCGTTTTCGGCCTCGACCTCGCGGCCGTGTGGACGCGAGAGAACGACGACGAGGCCGTGGACAAGGTCATCGACGGGGTGGTGGCGACCGGCAGGGCGGCCGAGGGATACCGCCGGGCCCTCGCCGAGGGCCTCATCGACGCCGTGTCCGGAGGCACGTCCCGCTCGGAGCGGGTCGTCTTCAAGCTTCTGCGCCTGCTGCAGGACAATGACGACCTCGACGGCGTCGCCCGGCTGGTGCCGACGGCCGAACAGGCGCACCCGAGAGCGGCGGCGAAGGCCTGCCACTTCCTCGGCATCGCCCACAAGAAGCGCGAGGACCTCCAGGCGGCCGCCGAATGGCTGCGGCGCGGAGCCGCTCTCACCGAGCCCGACGAGGACGCGGCGGCGAGGCCCGCGTACGACCTCGGCGTCGTCCGCGTGGAACAGCGCGACCTGAACGGCGCTTGCGCGGCGTTCAGCCAGGCGGAGAAGGGATTCGTCTACCTCGGTGACCGTGTGCGGGCGGCGCTGAGCCTGGCGGGGCTGCTGGACGGGCAGGGCGAACGTGTCGCGGCGGGCGCGGCCCGGACGCGGGCCGCGTTCTACCAGGCACGGCTCGACCTCGGGAGCGTCGAGGGCGCTCGGTGGTCGATCCGCAGGCTCGGGGATCTGCTCGCCGAGGCCGGCGAGGAGGAGGCGGCGCGGACGGCGTACGAACTGGCGGGCGAAACGCGGGAGCCGAGCACCGAGCCGGGAGCCGAGACGTGCGCCGCCTACCACTACGCCGGCTGGAGCATGGCCGAGGGCTCCAGGGAACCGGCGCGCACCATGCTCCGGACGATCGCCGTAGGCGCCGGACCGCACGCGGCGCAGGCAGCGGCCGTTCTCGGCGAGGCCGCGCTTTGACGGGTCCGGCGTCGTGCGGGCCGGCCGACGGCTCGCACGCCGACGCTGATGGAGGTCGCGCAGAATGCCAGATTCTCAGAGCCAGTCGCGGCGTTTGAAGACGGTGTGGAGCACCAGGCAGACCACCGCCATGAGCAGGATGGCGAACGGATAACCGAAGGCCCAGTGGGTCTCGGGCATGACATCGAAGTTCATCCCGTAGATGGTGCCGACCAGGGTCGGAGCGAAGAGGATGGCGGCCCAGGCGGAGATCTTCTTGACCTCCTCACCCTGCCTGATGCTCGCCTCCGTCATCCGCGCCATCTCCTCGTTCTGCGCCTGGGTGACGAGCGTCGAGTTGACGATGAGGATGTTCTGCAACATCTGCCGGAAGGCCGAGATGCGCTCGGCCACCGTGATGGCGTGGTCGGCCACGTCACGGAGATAGCTTTCGAGTTCGCCGGTCACCCCGTATTTCGCCGCTCCCGCGATGAACCCGTGGATCATCCCGACCAGCGGCGCGGTGGCCCGCTGGAACTCGATCACCTCGCCTGACAGCTCGTAGACGCGGCGCGAGACCGAGGGGTCGCCGCCGAAGACCTGCACCTCGATCTCCTCGATGTCCTTCTGCAGCCCGGCCACGACCGGCGCGTAGCCGTCGACGACGGCGTCGAGGATGGCGTAGAGCACGGCCTGCGGTCCCTGCCGGAGCAGGTCGGGGTCGGACTCCATGCGGTGGCGTACGCCGTGCAGGTCGGGCGCCTCCGCATGGCGTACGGTGATCACGAAGTTGGGGCCGACGAAGACGTGCAGTTCCCCGAACGCGACCTCCTCCACGTCGTCGAGGTAGCGTGCGGCCCGCAGCACCACGAAGAGGGTGTCGCCGTAACGGTCGGCCTTGGGCCGCTGGGAGCCGACGATGGCGTCCTCCAGCGCCAGCTCGTGCAGCTCGAACTCCTCGCCGAGCTTGACCAGCTCCCAGCCCTTCGGCCGGTAGAGGCCGATCCAGGCCATGCTGCCCGGCTCCTGCTTGAGGCGTTCGAAGGCGTCGGCGAGCGAGCCGGGGTTGTCGACGCGCTCGCCGTCGCGGTAGATCGCGTTGTCGATGACGGTGGGCCGGTAGGGCGGCTCCTCAGAGGCGCGCGGGTCCATGGACAGCTCGGGCGCCTCCTCGCGCGTGTCCGGGCCGCGCCTCAACCCTCTGACCCTGGCCATGCCTCCTGTGTCCCTCCCGACGTCAAGCGGGCCGCAAGTCGTCGAGCTGCTGCGCCGCCCGGTCCCTGATGGACTCGCGCCACATGGGGGTCCAGCCGAACAGCAGCCCGTGCGGCCTGCCGAGCGCCATCTTCGACCAGCGTCTGAAGTCGAACTCGTCGTGATGGCGCACGATCAGGCCGTCCTCGAACCTGAACAGCGCGTCGATCTCGTTGACGACCTCGCGCCCCGTGCGCGCGAAGGTGTAGCGGGCCGTCCAGTGGGCGGTGCCGGTGTGGTCGTCCGCCGTCACGTCGCAGTAGGCGGACTGCAGCCCATCGCGGACGCCGAGCTGCAGCCGCCACATCCGCATGACCCTTTCGCGACCCTCCACCTCAAGGAAGATGGGGTCGCCGAAGCTGACGTCGGGGTGGTAGCAGCTCTCCATGGCCGCGAAGTCGGCCCGCCCCAGAGCGTCGTAGAAGGCGCTGATCAGCGCCACGTGCCGATCGTTCACTGTCCTATCAGATCATGTCCGCGCCGTTGTCCCAGCACACGGCCCTGAGCCAGGCCTCGCCGAGGCCGAGCCGGGCGAGCGCGCCGAGCTGGTGCGCGTAGGAGTACGGGATGGTCGGGAAATCGGTGCCGAGCACCACCTTCCCCGCCAGGCCGAGGTCAAGCAGCGCGGGCCGCAACCGTGCGGGGAACGGCATCCCGTGTTCGGCGAAGTCGGTGAACGCCATCGTGGTGTCCAGCGCGACCCGTTCGTGGCGGGCGGCCAGCGCGAAGAACGGGTCGTACTCCGGCATGCCCAGGTGCGCGATCACCAGCCGGAGCCCCGGGTGGCGGCGCAGCACCTCGCCGATCGGCTCCGCGCCGACGTGGCCGCCGGGGACCGGCACGGAGCTGGCGTGGGTCACCACCGGCACCCCGGCCTCGGCCAGCAGCCCCCACACCGCGTCCAGCTCGGGGACCCGCGGGTCGAACCCGCCGACCTGCAGGTGCACCTTGAAGATCCGTACGCCGTCCGCGAGCGCCCGGCGCACGTAGTCCACGACCCCAGGCTCGGGGTAGAAGGTCGCCGAGGGGAGGCATCCGGGTGTACGGCGGGCGAAGTCCAGCGTCCAGGCGTTGAGATCGCGGGCCATGCCGGGTTTGTGGGCGTAGGCCAGGGCGGGGAACGCACGCACGCCCATCTCCCTCAGCCGGGCCACCCGCTCCTCCACCGGCCACTCGTACTCGATCTTCCAGCCGTCGCCCACCAGCGGGCCGCCGTGGCGGAAGTGGTGCCAGACCCGCCGCTGCATGCGTTCGGGCAGGAAGTGGACGTGCAGGTCGATGAGGCCGGGCAGGCCGAGGCCACGCCACCAGTCCGGCACCTCAGCGTCAGAATCTCGTTCTGTGGCCACGGGACAGACTTTACCTGGATAGTGTTCTTCCTCGATGGACAAGTTCTGGGCCCACCTGATCGATGTTCAGCCTGACCCCGACCCCTGGGTCGTGGGGGTCTCGGCTCTCGCCGCGTTCGTGATCGTCGGCTTCCGCCTGCCCTGGCAGCTGTCCAGGGGGCTGATCACCATCGCCCACGAGGGCGGCCACGCGCTGATGGCGCTGCTCACCCGGCGCAAGCTCGAAGGCATCCGCCTGCACTCCGACACCTCGGGCGTGACCCTGACGAGGGGCAGGCCCACCGGGCCTGGCATGGTGCTGACCGCGCTGGCCGGCTATCTGGCGCCCTCGCTGCTGGGCCTGGCCGCGGCCTGGCTGACCGAGCAGGGCCGCATCACGCTGCTGATCTGGGTGGTGCTGCTGTTCCTGGTCTGCATGCTCCTGCTCATCCGCAACCTGTACGGCGCCCTGATCCTGCTGGCCACGGGCGGCGCCGTCTTCGCCCTGATCATGTACGCGCCGTCGGAGGTGCAACAGGTCGTCGCCCTGGTCGCGGTGTGGTTCCTGTTGTTCGGCGGCATCCGGCCGATCATCGAGCTGCAGCGCAAGCGGCACCGGCGCCAGGCCCGTGACTCCGACGCCGACCAGCTGGCCAGGCTGACGATCCTGCCCGGCGGGTTCTACGTGTTCTTCTTCCTCCTGGTGTCGCTGGCGTCGGTGGCCTTCGGTGCATACCTCATGAATCCCCTCTAGGTGCGCATTTCCCCACTAAACTCGCCTGCGAGCTCGGGGAACAGGGGGTGCCGTGCCGGCAGTCGAGGACGCACCGGGCTACCGCGTGCTCGATGAGGCGGGCCGGGGCGGGTTCGCCGTCGTCTACCGCGCCTACCAGGAACGCCTCGACCGGATCGTGGCCCTCAAGGCGCTGTCCGTCGACCGGGTCGACCAGCGCACCATGCGCCGTTTCCAGCGGGAGCTGCAGCTCACCGGCCGCCTGACCGGCCACCCCAACGTCGTGACCGTCTTCGACACCGGTGTGACGCGCTCCGGCAAGCCGTACATCGCGATGGACTTCTTCGAGCACGGTTCACTGCGCGACAAGATCCGCAGGCAGGGCCCGCTGACCGTGCAGGACATGCTGCGCACCGGCGTCAAGCTGGCCGGCGCGCTGGCCGCCGTGCACGAGGCGGGCGTCCTGCACGGCGACATCAAGCCGCAGAACATCCTCGTCTCCCGCTACGGCGAGCCCGCCATCGCCGACTTCGGCGTGGCCAGGGTCGTCGACAACGCGGAGGCCTCGGCCGCCTCGCAGGCGTTCACCCCGCTGCACGCCGCCCCCGAGGTGCTCACCGGCGCGCCGCACTCCGTCCCGACCGACATCTACTCGCTGGGCTCGACCCTCTACCACCTGCTGGCCGGTCAGCCCGCCTTCCACAACGCGACGGACCCGTCGATCGCGCCGCTGATGTACCGCGTGCTCAGCGTCGAACCGCCGCCTCTCGGTCGCGCCGACGTGCCGCCGCCGCTGTTCGAGACGATCCTGCGGGCGATGCGCAAAGACCCCGAGGCCCGGTACGCCTCCGCACGCGAGCTCGCGCGGCGGTTGCAGCAGGTGCAGGGCGAGCTCGGTCTGCCGGTGACGGACCTGGTGGGCCAGGACCCCGGGCCGGAGCCGGGGATGTCCACGGTGCCGCACCCCCGCCACGACCCGCACGCGACAGGTCCGGCCCGCCCTGTCACGACCGGCCCGCCTGCCGGTCTGCCTGCCGGTCTGCCTGCCGGTCTGCCTGCCGGTGTGTGCCTGCAGGGACGCAGGCCGGGATGCAGCCTGGGACGCCTGCCGGCCCGCCTGCAGGTGTGCCTGCCGGGTCGCCGGGCGGGTCAGGAGTTCCGGCGCGGCCGTCGCGGACGTCGAGGAACGTGCTGATCGGCGCCGGGGTCGCCGTCATCGCGGCCGGCGGCACGGCGCTGGCGGTGCACCTGTCGCTCCAGCAGAGCCCGCCACCACGTACGACCACCCAGCCGCCCGCGTCCCAGCAGGGCACCGGAGATCCCGAGCACATCGACGAGCGGGACGTGGCGGCGCTGGCCCCGCGCGGCCTGAAGGTGACGGCGGACCAGGGCGCGCTGGTGCGGCTGCGGTGGGCGCTGCCCGCCGGCGCCCGCCGCTATCCCGTCGTGCTGCAGCGGTCGCCGGTGAAGGACGGGGAGCAGCGCATCACCGCGCTCGCCCAGGGTGCCACGTCGGCCCGCGTCGCGGGCCTCGACCCGGACACCGGCTACTGCTTCGTGGTCGGCGTGCCCCTGCGCATCGCGCAGTCGTCGACAGTGGCCTGGTCGAAGCCGATGTGCATCAGAGGCGCGGTGGCGCGCTCAACCGAGTAGCTTGCGCGCCGCCTGCTCGATCTCCTCCTCCGACAGCAGCACGTGGTCGGCCGCCCTGCCCAGCGGGACGAAGCTGTCGGACGAGGTGACCCGGGCGATCGACCCGGTGAACCCGGCGTCGAGCAGCTCGGCCACGACGCCCTCCGAGACGCCTCCCGAATGCCGGGTCTCGTCGGCGACCAGCACTTTGCCGGTCAGCTCCGCGGCCCGCAGCAGGTCCTCCATCGGCAGCGGCGCGAGCCAGCGCAGGTCGAGCACGCGGCAGCCGTAACCCTCCTGGGTGAGCCGGACCGCGGCGCGCAGGCTTATCCGCACCCCGTTGCCGAACGTCACGATCGTCAGGTCGCGCCCGTCGCCGTAGGAGCGGGCCCGCCCGATGGGAACGTGCGTCTCGGCCCAGCGCCCGGGCGGCGCGTAGGGCGCGAGCCAGCCTCCGTCGCCCTCCTCGAACAGGTCACGCGTGTGGTAGAGGGCGATCGGCTCCAGGTAGACGCAGACCGACCCGGACGTGCGGGCTGCCGCGAGACAGGTGCGCAACATCGCCGAGGCGTCGTCGGGGCGCGACGGCGAGGCGATGACCAGCCCCGGGATGTCGCGCAGCGCGGCCACCGCGTTGTCGTTGTGGAAGTGGCCGCCGAACCCCTTCTGGTAGGCGTAGCCGGCCACCCGGACCACCATCGGGTTGGTGTAGGAGCCCCGGGAGAAGAACGACAGCGTGGCGGCCTCGCCGCGGATCTGGTCGAGCGCGTTGTGCAGGTAGGCGAGGTATTGGATCTCGGGCACCGGCAGCATCCCCGACACGCCGGCCCCCAGGGCCAGCCCGAGCACGGCCTGCTCGTCGAGCAGTGTGTCGAACACCCGCCCTGACCCGAACCGCTTCTGCAGCCCTCTGGTCACGCCGTAGACGCCGCCCTTCTTGGCGACGTCCTCGCCGAACACCGTCAGCTCCGGGTAGACGGTCAGCGCGTCGGCGAGCGTGCGGTTGATGGCCTGGCACAACGTCAGCGGCTGGTCGTTCTCCGGCAGCGACCCGGCGAACGCCTTCTCCCTGGCCTCGGCGGTGGCCGCCACCGGGCTGATCCTGGCGATCAGCTCGGCGTCGCGCGGCGCGATCGGCTCCATGACCTCGCGGGCCGAGCCGAGCCGAGGGCTGCGCGTCGTCTCCATCGCCATGCGCAGCACGTGCTCGCGCGCGGACTCGTACGTGGTGAGCAGCCCTTCAGGGCTCTCCAGCCCGGCCTCGACGAGCAGCGCCGCCGTCCGCAGCAGCGGGTCGCGCGCGAGGTCGGCCTTGATCTCGCGCTGGGTGCGGTAGGCCGACTCGACGTCGGAGCCCGCGTGCCCCATGAGCCGCACGGTCGACAGGTGCAGGAACGCGGGGGAGCGGTGCTCGCGTACGTGCTCGGCGGCGCGTACGGCCACGTCGTAGGCCTGCGCCAGATCGCAGCCGTCGGCGGAGAAGTATTCGATGCCCGGGCGCCGCGCGGCCGCCTCCACCCACCCCTTGGGCGTGCGGACGCTGATGCCGATGCCGTTGTCCTCGCACACGAACAGCAGGGGCAGCGCCTGGCCCTGGTAGGTCGCGTAGGAGGCGGTGTTGAAGCCGGACAGGGCGCTGGCGTGGTTGATCGAGGCGTCGCCGAAGCTGCACACCGCGATCGCGTCCTGCGGCCAGGCGGTCCTGACGCCGAGCGCCCGCGCCCGCTCGATCGCGAACGCCACGCCGACGGCTCTGGGCAGATGGCTGGCGATCGTGGAGGTCTGCGGGATGACGGCCAGCTCGGGATGGCCGAACACCTTGTGCCGGCCGCCCGCGATCGGCTCGTCGGCCGCCGCGGTCAGGCCCATCAGCACGTCACGGATGCCCTGTTCGGGCAGCCGCCCGGCCTGCTCGGACCTGGTCAGGTAGAAGGCGCCGGAGCGGTAGTGGAGCAGGGCGGGGTCGCCGGGGCGCAGGGCCGCGGCGACGGCCGCGTTGCCCTCGTGACCGGCGGAGCCGATCGTGTAGTAGCCCTCGTCCTGCGCGCGCAGCCACCGGGCGGCGAGGTCGAGCAGCCGGCTGTCGAGCTGGCGGTGGAACAACGTGCGGCACTGCTCGCCTGTCAGGGCGACGCCGTCGCGGACCGGCCGCCCGGGATCTCGGGCGGGGCCCGGCTCCAGCATCGCCACGGCCTGGGTGAAATGAGTCTCAACTGTGTCGCGCGCCACGCCTCGATTATGTCTTCGTTCGGCGCTGCCGTCTGCCGGACGCCGGGGAGATGTTGTGGACCGGTCCCTTTGACCCCAACTTATGACCGTTTGTCAGAAACCCCACCCTTCACACGCGAAAGCGCGTCTACTGGGGACACACGTGGCACCCTCAATGCCGCGTTGAAACCACTGGGGTATCCAGAAAGGAACCCGCATGTTACAACGCATCCGTGTAGCCGCCGCCCTCGCCACAGCCGTGGCCGCCGGGACGCTCGTCTCGGCCCCCGCCACCGCGACGGCGGCCCAAGCCCCCGCCATCGCCCGGGTGAGCATCAACCCCGGCCCGCCGATCGACGTCTCCAAGGGCGCGGTCAAGGCCACGTTCAGCTTCTACACCAAGGGCGCGGAGAAGGCCGAGTTCACGGTCAAGGCGCCCGGCGACGTCAGCGTCGACACCCCCGTCAGCCTGAAGCCCGCCAAGCGCGGGAACTGGACGAAGTGGACCGGCACCAAGTCCTTCGACGCCAAAGCCGTCGGCAAGTGGGGCTGGAAGGCCTCCGCCGCCGGCGACGGCGACGCGTCCCGCAGCGGTACGTTCGAGGTCGTCAAGAAACTGCTCGACACCAAGATCACCAACTTCGGCGCCCGTCCCGGCCGGGTGGACAAGGGCGACAGGATCCGGGTCTCCGGCCGGCTCCTCGCCGGCGGCAAGGGCTACTCCGGCCAGTCCGTCGCGATCACGTTCCGCGAGCGCGGCGCGGACGCCTACCGCGAGGTCACCAAGGTGACGACCCGCCGCGGCGGCTGGTTCAGCGCCCGCGTCCGCGCCGACTCCACCGGCTGGTGGCGGGCCCAGTTCGCGGCCACGTCCGCCGCCGAGGCGTCGGTCAGCGACTCCGACCGGGTCAACGTCAAGCGCTCCAGGCTCGACAGCCGGATCTCCCGCTTCGACGCCCGTCCCGAACCGGTGGAGAAGGGCGACAAGCTGCGCCTGTCCGGCTCCCTGCGGATCGAGGACCGCGGCCGCGTGTCCGGGCAGCGGGTGGAGATCTTCTTCAAGGCCGCCGGCTCCGACCGGTGGACGTACGTCACGAGCGACAGGACCAGCCGCCACGGCCGCTTCCACGCCTCCGCCACCGCGCGGAGCTCGGGCTGGTGGCGTGCCGAGTACGACGGCGCCCGCGGCGTCAAGGGCACGGTCAGTCGCCCGGACTACGTGACCGTCAAGCCGCCGCCCGCGAAGGCGGACACGCGGCTGATCGCGGTCAACGCCTACCCCGAGCCGGTCAAGCGGGGCTCGTACCTGAGGATCAGGGGCCTGCTGCAGATCGACGACGACGGCTCGTGGGAAGGCCACTCCGGCCGGGTGTCGCTGTACTTCAAGCCGCTCGGCTCGCGCACGTGGCAGTACGTGAAGTCGACCCGGGCCGGCGACAGCGGCCGCCTGTTCACCACGGCCAAGGCATGGCGGTCCGGTCACTGGAGGTTCGTCTTCCGCGGTGACGACGACGCGTACGGCGACACCAGCGGCGCGGACTACGTCCGCGTGAGACGCTGAGCGCCTGAGCGCAGAGGAGCGGCCCCGGGCACACCGCCCGGGGCCGCACCCGTTCCGGCCTAGTTGGGCTGCTGGCCGGTCAGCTTGGCGTCGATGCGGACCAGGAGAGCCTTGATGTCCGCGATCTCACTGTCAACGGTGTCGAATCGCCGGTCGACGGCCTTGAACTGCTCGTCCACGGCCTCGAATCGCTTGTCCACTGCTTCGAACCGCTCGTCCACGGCCTCGAACCGGTCGTCCACGGCCTTGAACCGGTCGTCGATCTCGCGGGCCTGCTTGCCCATGAACGCCTCGAGACGGTCGAACCGGGCCTCGTGCGAGTCGAGCCGCTGGTAGATCTTGTCGATCTGCAGCTCCATCCGCGCGGCCTTGGCGTTCACGACGGCGAAGTTGTCCGCCATCTCCGTCCTGACGTTCTGAATCTGGTCGTCGAGATCGTTGAGGCGGTCGTCCACGTTCGTGAAGCGGGTGGTCGCCTCCTCGCGGAACTTCTCGAGCCTGTTGAGGACGTTCTGTCCTACGACGTCCACGCGGTCGTGCAGCGAGGTGAAGCGTTCGGCGACGCTGGTGCCAGGCATGCCGCTGAATGTACCGTGCTCGAGCGCCGTGACGCGGGTCTCCAGGTCACGAACCTGCTCGGAAAGATCCAGCATCGCATGAACTCCTTTCGGGGGGAGGGTCGGGAGGCGCGCGCGCATAGGGAAAGCTACCCTCCGTGACGGGTCGAGCGCAGCCGGATACGAAAACCAGTCCTAGTCGGCCCGTCTGAACTGGGCGATGCCCACGCCCAGCAGCGCCGCCCCGAGCGCGGCCACGACGCCCAGCTCCAGCAGCACGGGCACCTGCTCGCCGAACCACGTCACCCCCGGGTTGAGCACCGCGTTCGCCTCGGCGGGCACGTCCAGGTGGGAGAAGACCGCCTGCCGCATCGGGTCCACCGCGTACGTCATCGGGTTGACCACGGTCAGCACGTGCAGCCACGACGGCAGGTTGGCCAGCGGGAACATCGCCCCCGACAGGAACATCATCGGCATGATGGCCATCTGCATCACCCCGAAGAACGACTGCATGTTCTTCATCCGGGCGGCCAGCATCACCCCGAAGGCCGTGATCGTGAACGCGGCGAGGAACATCTCCGCCAGCAGTGTGAGGAACAGCGTCGGGGCGTAGGGCACGCCGACCAGCCCCGCCATGGCGAGGATGACGACGCCCTGCCCGGTGGCCACGAGGGCGCCGCCCAGGCACTTGCCGGCCACGATCGCCCCGCGTGAGACGGGCGCGACCAGCATCTCCCTGAGGAAGCCGAACTCGCGGTCCCACACGATGGACCCTGCGGAGAACATGCCCGTCATGATCACGGTCATGGAGATCATGCCGGGATACATGAACGTGCGGTAGTCGACCCCGGGGATCGCCCCCTGCACCAGCGAGCCGAGCCCCGTACCCATGACGAACAGCCATAACACCGGCTGCATGAGCATCGACAACATGCGGGGGCGATCGTTGACGAACCGCAGCATCTCCCGGTGGAGCACGATCTTGACGGCCCGCAGGTCGTGGCCGGCGCTGCGGGCCGGCACCCGGACACCGACGGTCTCTGTCGCCATCGCTACCGCCTCGCCATCGTGCGCATCCACGACATGTCGTCGCCGCCGGCCTCGGCGTCGCGGATGGTGGAGCCGGTGTAGGACATGAACACGTCGTCGAGCGACGGCCGCGAGACGCTCACCGAGCGGATCGGCATGCCGAGCTCGGCGAACAGCCGGGGCACGAACTCCTCGCCCGACGGCACGGCGAACGTCACCGTGCCCTCGTGCACGGCCGCCTCCAGCCCGAACCGCTCCTGCAGCGCCCCGATCGCCCCGGCGTCGTCGGCGGTCTGGATCTGCACGCGGTCCTTGCCGACGCTGGCCTTGAGCGCCTCGGGGGAGTCGATGACGACGATGTCGCCGTGGTCGATGATGGCGATCCGGTCGCAGTACTCGGCCTCGTCCATGTAGTGCGTCGTCATGAAGATGGTGATGTCCTCCATGAGCCGTAACTGGTTGATGTAGCCCCAGATGGCCGAGCGGGTCTGCGGGTCCAGGCCGACGGTCGGCTCGTCCAGGAACAACACCCGCGGCGAGTGCAGCAGGCCCCTCGCGATCTCCAGCCGCCGCTTCATGCCGCCGGAGAACGTCATCACCTTGGCGTCCTTGCGGTCCCAGAGCGCGACCATCTCCATCACCTGCCGGATCCGGTCGCCGACCAGGCTCTTCGGCACGCCGTACAGCTCCGCGTGGAAGCGCAGGTTGTGCTCGGCGCTCAGGTAGCCGTCGAGGGTGGGGTCCTGGAAGACCAGGCCGATGTTCCTGCGTACCTCGTCACGCTCCTTCACCACGTCGTGCCCCGCGACGGCGGCGCTGCCGCCGGTCGGGTTCACCAGGGTGCAGAGCATGTTGATGGTGGTGGTCTTGCCGGCGCCGTTGGGGCCGAGGAAGCCGAACACCTCGCCGGGCCGCACCTCGAGGTCCACGCCTTTGACGGCGTCGACCTTTCCGTACGACTTCCGCAACCCCCGCACGGCCACCGCCGGGTTCTCGGCCATTCAGCCCTCCGCGAGGATCTGGAAGACGGACCTGCGTGTCCGCTTGATCAACTGCTTGGCCTCCGCCACCTGCCGGTCGCTGCCCGTCCTGGCCAGGTGGGTGAAGGCCTCGGTGAGCTGGGCCCAGAGCACGCGCAGCTCGTGGTGGCCGGCCGGCACGCTGCGGGCGACCTCTTCCCATGGCGCCTCGCCGGCGTGCCGGGCCGCCTGGGGGCGCCCCTGCTCGGTCAGCCGGTACGTGCGGCTCCCGCCTGATTCGTCCCCCGTCACCAGTCCCTCGTCCTCGAGCTGCTGGAGCGCCGGGTAGACCGATCCCGGGCTGGGCCGCCACACGCCGTGGCTGCGCTCCTCGATGTCCTGGATCATCTGGTAGCCGTTCTGCGGCCCCTCGTGGAGGAGGGCGAGCAGGGCCGCTCTGACGTCGCCCCTGCGGATCCTCGGCGGCGGCGTCTCCCACCCGGATCCCGGGGGCGGCGGAGGGG
>NZ_SMLD01000157.1:0-22227 GCF_004352805.1 Nonomuraea mesophila | reverse complement strand
CCCCTCCACGCCCCCAGCCGTCCGCCGGTGGCCCGGCTGCCCGGAATGGTGCACCCCCTCGGTGGCCCGTACCGAGATCCTGTCGGGGCTGGTCGTCGCCCTGGCCCTGATCCCCGAGGCGATCTCGTTCTCCATCATCGCCGGGGTCGATCCCGGCGTCGGCTTGTTCGCCTCCTTCACCATGGCCGTGGTCATCGCCGTCGCCGGCGGCCGTCCCGCCATGATCTCCGCGGCCACCGGCGCCATCGCCCTGGTCGTCGCCCCGCTGGCGCGGGAGCACGGTCTCGGCCACCTGATCGCCACCGTCATTCTCGGCGGCCTCATCCAGGTCGCGCTCGGCGCCGCCGGCGTGGCCAGGTTGATGCGCTTCGTGCCGCGCAGCGTCATGGTCGGCTTCGTCAACGCCCTGGCCATCCTGATCTTCATGGCGCAGGTGCCCGAGCTCATCGACGTGCCCTGGATCGTCTACCCGCTGGTCGGCGGCGCGCTCGCGCTCATGGTCCTGCTGCCCCGCCTGACCAGGGCGGTCCCGGCCCCGCTGATCTCCATCGCCGCGCTGACCGCGCTCACCCTCGGCGCCCACCTGGCCGTGCCCACCGTCGGCGATCGCGGCGCGCTGCCGTCGTCGCTGCCCGTCCCCGGCCTGCCGGACGTGCCGTTCACGCTGGACACGCTCACCCTCATCGCCCCGTACGCGGTCGGCTTCGCGCTGGTCGGGCTCATGGAGTCGCTGATGACCGCCAAGCTGGTCGACGACCTCACCGACACCCGCTCCTCCAAGACCCGCGAGTCGATCGGCCAGGGCATCGCCAACATCGTCACCGGCTTCTTCGGCGGCATGGGCGGCTGCGCCATGATCGGCCAGACCATGATCAATGTGAAGAACGGCGCGCGCACCCGGCTGTCCACCTTCACCGCCGGTGTGCTGCTCATGGTGCTGTGCATCGTCTTCGGGCCGCTGGTCTCCCAGATCCCCATGGCGGCCCTGGTCGCCGTCATGATCCTGGTCTCCTTCGGCACCTTCGACTGGCACTCCATCGCCCCGGCCACGCTCAGGCGCATGCCCGCGGGCGAGATCGGCGTCATGGCGATCACGGTCGCCGTCGTGGTCGTCACCCACAACCTGGCCATCGGCGTGGTCGTCGGCTCGCTGACCGGCCTCGTCATCTTCGCCCGCCGGGTGGCGCACCTGGCCGAAGTCTCCGCCGTCGTCGACCCCGACGGCGGCCAGGTCGTCTACGCCGTCACCGGCGAGTTGTTCTTCGCCTCCAGCAACGACCTGGTCTCCCGGTTCGACTACGCCGGCGACCCTGACGACGTGGTCATCGACCTGACCGACGCCCACATCTGGGACGCCTCCTCTGTCGCCGCCCTGGACGCCGTCGAGGCCAAATACGTCGCGTACGGCAAGACCGTGCAGATCATCGGCCTGAACCAGCCCAGCGCCCGCATGCACGGCGCGTTGTCCGGGGAACTGTCAGGCCACTGATCCCGGGGCGGCCTCGGGCGGTCAGGTCGCCGGGAGGTCGTAGGGCACGGGCCGGTTCTCGCGTGCCCACAACGCCTCCGCGTCACTGTCGGTGGGCGGCGGGCGCAGCCCGTCGATCATCCACAGGTCCCGCGGAGTCTCGTCGATGTGGTATTCGCAGTGCAGCCCGAGGTCCAGGGTGTGCCGGGCGATCAGCCGGCCCAGCGCTTCGCTCATGCGCTCGCGCAGGCCGGGGTCCTCGGCGTGGCGGGCGATGTGCTCGATCACGACCCGTACGGTGTCGTCCGCCGGTCGCCCGCCGACGAAGAACGACGACCGAGGGATCTCGTGGAACAGCGTGACGACGTAGAACCTCGGCAGCCCGAACCGGGCGTAGAAGTCCGTGGCCTCCTCGGCGAACGCGCGCTTCTGCCGTTCGGTATAGGCGCCGGCGGGGTGGTGAACGTGCCACAGCGGCATGGTTGCCTCCTTCTGCCGGTGGATCAGCGCCCGAGGGCCACGGTGAGCCCTTCGACCGGGCCGGACAGCGCCGCTTTCATCTGCCTCGTGGCCTCGTCCACGAGCACTTCGCGGGCGCCGTTCTCCACGCCGTCGAGAACGGCGCGCGCGACCTCGGCGGGCGAGATCTTCGGCGCGGTGACCGTGGTGTCGAACGTCGCGACCACGTCGGCCATGTCCGCATCGAGCAGCGGAGACGGGATCAGCGCGCCCGCGTTGTTGATGACGATGTTCACGTCCCGGGCCCGCGCTGCCAGGGCCGAGATCGCGTCCGGGTCGGTGACGTCGAGCGGGACCGGCAGGACGCGCGGGTCGTCGCTGGGGGCGGGCTTGCGTGCGGTCACGTAGACCTTGGCCGCGCCGCGCTCCAGCAACGCCTCGGCGAAGGCGTTGCCGATGCCGCGCTGACCGCCGGTCACGAGCGCCACTGCGTTGTCGATGGCCACCATGGGTGCTCCTTCAGGAGTTCCTTGTGCCTAAAATAGATTATCAGCATCATCTATAGCACGGAGGAAGGGTGGAGAGCATGCCCCGAGCATCCCGGGCCGACGCCCAGCGGCACCGCGAGCAGGTGGTCGAGTCCACGGCGAAGCTGGTGCGCGCGCACGGCGTCGGCAAGGTGAGCGTTCCGCAGGCGATGGCGGCGGCGGGGCTGACGCATGGCGGCTTCTACCGCCACTTCACCTCGAAGGACGATCTGATCGCCCAGGCGTGCTCGGCCGCGTTCGCCGAACGGATCGCGGCCCTGAAAGCCCTCAACGGGGACGACGATCCCGGGTCCTCCGCCCGGGCCGCCTTCCTGGCGAACTACCTGTCCGCGACGCATCGCGACCACCCGGGTCACGGGTGCCCCTGCCCGACACTGGCGGTGGACGCCGCACGCGCGGAGCCGGACGACCCGCTGCGCCGGTCGTTCGCCGGCGGCCTGAACGACCTCATCGACGCGCTGCGGCGGCTCGACGGGGCGGACGAGGAGGACGTGATGGTCGAGCTGTCGACGATCGTCGGCGCGATGATGTTGTCGCGGGCCTGCGCCGGCGACGACCTGTCGGACCGGATCCTCGCCGCGGTCCGCGACCACCTGCTGGACGGCCCGCGGCAGTGATCTCAAGGGTCTACCGTTAGGGCTGCGCCGCCCATCGGCGGAGCTTGTCGGGGTTGCGTATCGCCCAGATGTGCTTGATCCGGTCGTTCGCCACCTCGAACGCCAGCACCGACACGACCCGGCCGTCCTGCAGGGCGATCAGCCCGGGCTGGCCGTTGACCGTACGTTCCAGGAAGGTCATGGCGCGGAACCTGTTCTCGAGGAGGGTCAGCGAGCGCACGATGTGACCGGCGCCCCTGATCGGGTGCCGTACGGTGCTGACCAGGCCGCCGCCGTCACCTGTCGCGGTGACGGCGGGGTCGAGGAGGGCGATGAGGGCGTCGATGTCGCGTGCCTCCCACGCCTGTTTGAAGGTCCTGACGACCCGGGCCTGCCGGGACGGCGGTGTCGTGGGCGTCCGCGCGGTGCGGATGCGGCGGCGGGCCGACGAGGCCAGCTGGCGGCAGGCCGCGGGGCTGCGGCCGACGATCTCCGCCACCTCGGCGAAGGGGTAGCGGAAGACGTCGTGCAGGACGAACGCGACGCGCTCGGCCGGCGTCATGGATTCGAGCACGACCAGAAAGGCCATGTTGACCGACTCGTCGAGGGTGACGCGGTCGGCCGGGTCGACCGTGAGGCCGTCCGACTGCCCGCCGGACCATTCGGCAGGGTCGGGGAGCGGCTCGGGAATCCATTCGCCCACATAGGTCTCGCGGCGGGCCCGTGCCGAGGTGAGCAGGTTGAGGCAGATGCGGCCGGCGACCTTGGTCAGCCAGGCGCCGGGGGAGTCGATGGCGTCCTGTTGCCGCCGGGACATGGTGTACCAGCGGGCGTAGGTCTCCTGCACGACGTCTTCGGCGTCGGACAGGGAGCCGAGGAGCCGGTAGGCGAGGTTCATGAGCTGCCGTCGCTCGCTCATGATGACGTCCAGACCCGGGTCGGGTCCGCCGCCTGCCGGTTCGGGTTGGCTGCGCATGGTGGTGTCGGCTCCCTCGGTCCGCCTGCTGTTCCTACCGGTTCGACAGGACAGCGCGGTCAACTGTGAGGTCGTCACGGTCAAGGGCGTACACACCTGCGCCGAACACGTCACACTGGTTCAGGGTCGGCGGCCACGAAAGGTGCGGCGCAGGTCGTTCACCCAGGCGTCGGGGTTCTCCCAGGGGATGAAGTGGCCGCCATGGTCGTGGGCGTTGACGTTGACGTGGTTGAACCAGCGGCCCTGCGGGCCGTTGCCGAAGGCCTCGACGCGCTCGTCGGCGGTGCGGATGCCGGGTGGGTTCTCGTACGTGACGAACGTGAGGCCGACCGGGGCCTGGACGACCGGGGTGCGGTCGTGGGCGGGGGACCAGGGATAGCGGTTGGCGTTGGCGTAGTAGCGCATCGACGTGGCGATGGAGTTGTTGGCCCAGTAGATGGTGGCGTGGGTGAGCAGGTCGTCCTTGGTGAAGACGGATTCGAGGTCGCCGCCGTTGTCGCTCCAGGCGTTCCAGCGTTCGAGCAGCCAGGCGAGCAGCCCGGCGGGGGAGTCGCTGAGCCCGTGGGCGAGGGTGGCGCCGTCGAGCATGTGCACCGCGAGGTGAACGGCTGAGCGGTGGTCCATCTCGATGATCCGGGCGCGGACGTCGGCGGGTTGCTCGTCGATCAGGGGCCGGTTCCTGGCGAAGTCCCAGGCGCGGGGGCCGGTGAAGAAGTCGAGCGGCAGTCCCGAGCCGATGTGGATGCCGTACAGTTCGTCGGCGTACTTGTGGCCGAGCTGGCTGGAGATGATCCCGCCGATGTCGCAGCCGCCGGCGGCGTACTTCTGGTATCCGAGGGTCTCGGTCATCAGGGTGTGCCAGAGGTCGGAGACCTTCCAGAAGTTGACGTCTGGGAAGCCGGTGAGCGGGCCTGGGAAACCGAAGCCGGGCAGGGACGGCACGATGACGTCGAAGGCGTCGGCGGGGTCGCCGCCGAACGCGGCCGGATCGGCGAGCGGGTCGATCACCTTGGACCAGTGCCAGAACGTCCACGGCCAGCCGTGGGTGAGGATCAGCGGGATGGGGCGGGGGCCGCGGCCCGCCTTGCGCATGAAGTGCAGCGGGACACCGGCGACGTCGACCTGGTAGTGCTCGTGGACGTTGATGGCGGCCTCGGCCTTGCGCCAGTCGTAGCCGTCCCGCCAGTAGGCGACCAGCTCGCGCAGGTAACTGTCGGGGACGCCGTAGAACCAGTCCTCGTTCCCCTCGTCGAGCGGTGGGCGGGTCGCGGTGAGGCGGGCGCGCAGGTCGTCGAGGACCTCGCCGGGCACGTGGATCGGAACGGGCTTGAGGGGGAAGGCGTTCGGAGTGCTCATCGTGCGGTTCCTCAGAGTGTGCCGTCGGCCTGCTGGGCGGCGAGCCGTGATGGCCTCCGTCAGGACCAGCGCCCACAGAACCAGGACTTTCCGGTACGGAGTGCGTCGCCGATTCAACCACACCCCCGACGCCGCTTCATGCCAGGGGGCGTCGCCGCGCCGGGATCAGGGACCTTCCTCAGACAAGGTGCGTCTCATAGGCGGCGATGACCAGGTGGACGCGGGTTCGGGCATCGAGCTTGGTCAGCAGGTTGCTGACGTGCGTTTTCACCGTGCTGAGGCTGACGTACAGGCTCTGGGCGATCTCCGCGTTGGACATGCCCCGGGCCACCAGGACGAGGACCTCACGCTCGCGTTCGGTGATGTCGAGGCCGCCTACCCCCGACGCCGGGCTCACGAACCGCGCGATCAACCGCCGGGTGACGGTCGGCGCCAGCAGCGACTCGCCCGACGCGATGACGTTCATGCTCTTGATGAGTTCGGCGGGCGGGGTGTCCTTGAGCAGGAAGCCCGCGGCGCCCGCCCGGAGTGCTCCGTAGACGTACTCGTCCAGATCGAAGGTGGTCACGATGAGCACGCGCGTCCGCGGCTGGTCGGCACAGATGCGACGGGTGGCCTCTATCCCATCCATCACCGGCATACGCACATCCATGAGCACCAGATCGGGACGGTGGCGAGCACTCTCCGTCACCGCCTGCGCGCCCGTCGCCGCCTCACCGATGGTCCGGAACCCCGGCGCGGAGTCGACCAACCGGCGGAAGCTCGCCCGGATGAGCGCCTGATCGTCGGCCACCAGCACCCCGATCACAGCGGCAGCCTCGCCCTCACCCGGAAGCCGCGCACGGGGCGCGCGCCCGCCTCGAACTCGCCGCCGAAGAGGTGCACGCGCTCGCGCAGCCCCGTCAGGCCGTGCCCGTACGGCTGCGCCCGGCCTCGCGTGCCGTCGTCGGTGACCTCCACCGTCAGCCCGTCCGCCTGCCGTTCGATCCGCACCAGGACATGCCGGGCCCCGGCGTGTTTCAGCACGTTGGTCAACGCCTCCTGCACGATCCGGTAGACCGTCGGCTCCATCTCTCCGCCCACCTCGCCGCCGATCCGCAGCTCCACCTCCAGGCCCGCTGCCCTGGTCCGCGCGGCGAGCGCGTCGAGGTCGGCCAGCCCCGGGCCTGGGGCGAGCTCGGCCTCGCCCTCCTCACGCAGCACTCCCAGCAACTGCCTGGTCTCCCGCAGGGCCGACCTGCTGGTCTCCTCGATCGAGGCCAGTGCGCGGCCCATCTCCTCCGTCCTGCCCACATGGCCTGCCACCCCCGCCTGCACGGCGATCGTGCTGAGACCGTGGCCGATGACGTCGTGCAACTCCCTGGCGATGCGCAGCCGCTCCGCCATCGCCTCCGCACGCGCACGCTCTTCCGCCTGCGCGGCGACCTGCTCGGTGTAGAGCCGCCGCTGCCGCACAGCCGTACCGAAGGCCCATGAAGCGGCCAGGATCGCCAGCACCAGCCCGAGCCGGTCACGCACCACCACCGAGAGCGGTAAGTCCGCCACGCCCTGGACGGTGACCACTCCCTGGATGGTGACCACGCCCGCCACGAGCAGCGGGAGCGCGGCCTTGCTCCGCGTGGCCAGCGTGTACAGCACGAGAGGCAGGCAGAGCGCGTCGGCGGTCGGGTCGAGGAACTCGCGCATCCCCAGCCCGCCCAGCAGGACGATCACGAACACCGAGCGCGGCCACAACCGCCGGACCGCGACGGGCAGGCTCGTGGCGAGAGCCGCCGCGTAGTCCACCACATCCGGCTCCGACAGGTTCCTCGACGAGGCGAGCCCGAGGAAGGAGGCCGCGAAGAACAGGGCGATCCCGGTGTCGATCGCCAGCCAGGCCCAGGCCGGCACCCGGGCCAGCAGCGGAGGGCGGATCTGTCCGTGCACGGTATGAACCTAGCCCGGTCGCCGGGCCGGCCGTATCGGTCCCAGGACCGATGCGCGGCGGGCCGGTCACGGCAGATCGTGAGAGACATGATCGAAGTCACCGGACTCACCAAGCGTTTCAGGCAGACGCTCGCCGTGGACGACCTCTCCTTCACGGTCTCGCCCGGCAGGATCACCGGGTTCCTCGGCCCGAACGGCGCAGGCAAGACCACGACCATGCGGCTGCTCCTCGGCCTTGACCGGCCCACCGCCGGACGGGCCACGGTGAACGGCCTGCCCTTCCGGGAGCTGGCAAGGCCCCTCACCCAGGTCGGCGCGCTGCTGGACGCGACAGCGGTGCAGGGCGGGCGGCGCGCGGAGCAGCACCTGCGGTGGCTGGCCCGCTCCAACGGCATCTCCCGCGCCCGCATCGCCGGGCTGCTGGAGCTCGTGGGCCTCGGCCACGCGGCAGGCAAGCGCGTCGGCGGGTTCTCGCTGGGCATGAAGCAGCGGCTGGGGCTCGCCGCGGCTCTGCTGGGCGACCCGGAGGTGCTCGTGCTCGACGAGCCCACCAACGGACTCGACCCCGAAGGCATCCGCTGGATGCGCGGCCTGCTCAGGTCCCTCGCCGCCGAGGGCCGCACCGTGCTCGTGTCGAGTCACCTGATGAGCGAGATGGCGGTCACGGCCGATCATCTGATCGTCGTCGCCCAGGGCCGGTTGTGCGCCGACGCCGGGATCGCGGAGCTGGTGCGTCCGGGCACGTCGCTGGAGGACGCGTTCATGGACATCATCGGAAGGAGCGCCCCGTGAGTGCGGTCGCCGCCGAGTGGATCAAGCTGCGGAGTCTGCGTTCGACCTGGTGGGCGCTGGGCATCGGGGTGCTGATGTCACTCGCGCTCACCGTGCTGGGCGCCTCCACCGTCATCTCGCGCTGGGACCCGGCCCGTACGAGCGATCAGGCCGCCATGGGGATCGTCGTGGCCGTGTACGTCGGGGTGATCCTGGCTCAGCTGCCGCTCGGCATGCTGGGCACGATGACGATCAGCGGCGAGCACGCGTCCGGCATGATCGACACGACGTTCGTCGCCACACCGTCCCGGGCCAGGGTGCTGCTGGCCAAGGCCGCCGTTCTGACCGGGGTCGCGGTCGGCGCTTCGCTGCTCATCTCCGTGCCCGGCTACCTCGTCGCGCGGTTGGTCGCCGCGGAGTTCCGCCCCTCGCTGCTGCCCGCCGGAGCCTGGACGGTGATCGCCGGCGGCACCCTGATGATCGTGTCCACCACGCTGCTCGGACTGGCGCTCGGCACGATCCTGCGCAACGGCGCGGTGGCGACCGCGGCCCTGGTGGCGATCGTCGTCGTGCTGCCGTTCCTGGCCATGAACCTGCCCTGGGGCGAGCAGATCAGCCCGTTCCTGCCGATGTACCCGGCGCTCCAGCTGATCGAGCAGGTCCCGGACATCATGCCGACCTGGACGGCGTTCACGGCGGTCGCCGCGTGGGCGGTGGTCCCGCTGGCGGTAGCGGTGATCGCCGACGAGCCCGCGACCGTACGTGGGCGAAAAAGGGAGTGGACGGGCCGAGGCCCGGACTTGTAGCTTGGCGGTCGACCGTGACACCGCCCGAGGAGGTGAGCCCCGTGACTTCGAGATCGATGTGGGTGCTCCCCCCATTCCGTCACGGCCGGCGGCTGACGTAGGTGTCGCCGGGAGCGCCGATCCGGCAAGGCACTCCCGAAAGGCAACACCCATGCATTCCCCCTTCACCGCCGAGCCGTCGTCGAATGACATGGCAGGTGACATGGCAGGTGACATGGCCGGACTCCGGTCCCCGGCCTCGTGCGCCGATCGTGCGCCCCTCATGTTCGACGTGATCATCGCCGGGTGCGGGCCGACCGGCGCGATGCTGGCCGCCGAACTGCGGCTGCACGATGTGCGCGTACTCGTTCTGGAGAAGGAAACCGAGCCCGCGTCGTACGTCCGCATCGTCAGCCTGCATATGCGCAGCCTCGAACTGATGGCCATGCGCGGACTGCTGGATCGCCTTCTGCCGCACGGAAGGCGGCGACCGGCCGGCGGCATCTTCGCCGCCATCCCGAAACCCGCGCCCAAGAGCCTGGATTCCGCGTACGCCTACCTGCTGGGCCTCCCGCAGCCGGTCATCGTCCGCCTGCTCGAAGAGCATGCGACCGAGCTCGGTGCGCAGGTGCGGCACGGTCGCGCGGTCGCCGCCTTCGAGCAGGACGACGAGGGCGTGACCGTCGAACTGGCCGACGGGGAACGACTGCGTGCGCGTTATCTCGTCGGCTGTGACGGCGGGCGCAGCACGGTGCGCAAACTGCTGGGCGTCGGTTTTCCAGGCGAGCCCTCACGGACCGAGACGCTCATGGGCGAGATGGAAGCCGGCGTGCCGCAGGAGGAGATCGCCGCCACGGTGGCCCGGATCAGCGAGACTGTTCGGCCGTTCTGGCTGCGGCCCTTCGGCGCGGGGATCTACAGCGTCGTCGTCCCCGCCGCGGGAGCCGGCGACCGCGCGGAAGCGCCCACCCTCGACGAGTTCAAACAGCAACTGCGCGCCATCGCCGGAACCGATTTCGGCGTGCACTCCCCGCGCTGGTTGTCCCGCTTCGGAGACGCCACCCGGCTGGCCGAACGTTATCGGGTGGGGCGGGTGCTGCTGGCAGGCGACGCGGCACACATCCATCCACCCACCGGCGGACAGGGCCTCAACCTGGGCGTTCAGGACGCCTTCAACCTCGGCTGGAAACTGGCCGCCCAGATCCGCGGCTGGGCGCCCGGCACCCTGCTGGACACCTACCAGACCGAACGTCATCCGGTCGCCGAGGACGTGCTGGACAACACCCGCGCCCAGAGGGAACTGCTGTCCGCCGAACCGGGCCCCCAGGCCGTACGCAGGCTCCTCACCGAACTGGTGGACTTCGACGAGGTGAACCGGCACCTGATCGAGAAGATCACCGCGGTCGGCGTCCGCTACGACTTCGGCGAAGGCCCCGACCTGCTCGGCCGCCGCCTGCGCGACGTCGAGGTGACACAGGGCAACCTCTACGGACTGCTGCATCGCGGGCGCGGCCTGCTGCTGGACCGCACGGAACGCCTGACCGCCGGCGGCTGGGCGGACCGGGTCGACCACCTCGCCGATCGCGGCGCCGCACTGGATGTCCCCGCCGTCCTGCTACGCCCCGACGGCCACGTCGCCTGGATCGGTGACGACCAGCGGGACCTGGACGACCACCTCGCCCGCTGGTTCGGCGTACCCACCGGCTGACACGGCCGGCCGACTCCCCGGCTCGGCGGCCGGCCGCCGAGCTCACGTGGACGGCGCGACCGGGGACCGCAGGCCGAGCCACTGCTCGGCGTCCCAGGCCTGGAACCGCTCCACCTCGGTGAACCCCAGCTTCGCCGCGAGGCGCATCGAGGCGGCGTTGGCGGTCTGGGTGGTGAGCACCACCGGCTCGCCGGGAAGGACGCCGTCGAACCAGCCGAGTGCCGCCGCGCACGCCTCGGTGGCGTACCCGGATCCCCACACCCGCGGCAGGAACAGGTAACCGAGATCGACCTTCCCCACGGCAACGGGGCGATGGTGTTCCGTTGCCCTCCTGAGCAGGATCAGGCCGACCATCGCCCCTTCGAGCTCGACGACGAAGCTCCCAGGCCGCCGCTCGGGCACCCCGGGCATCTCGCGCTCGAGCTCCTCACGCGGCCGGGGGCCGCCGAGGTAGGTGTGCACCTCTGGCGACGCCAGCAGTTCGATGAATGTCGTACGGTCCCGGGCCTCGGACTCACGAAGCACGAGCCGCTCGGTGCTGATCGGGCCGGGCGGCCAGGCGAGGGGTCCGATCTCGGTCATGGTGGGCAACCTATCGCGCGTTCTCACCGCGGCCGAACGGCGACCGACTCGGCGGAGAGCGTGACCGCGACGGTGATGTACGGATTGTCCGGCTGTGGGAGCTGAAGCCGGCGCTTGAACTCCTCCGCATCGTCCGGCATCACCTTCGGCTGAACCGTGACCTTGACCTGGCCGGTCTCGTCATCTGGGTGCGCCGTCATCGTGGCCACCTCAGGACGGGAACGCAGCCAGGAGACGACCGTCTCCTGAGCCCGCCGGAGCTCCTCACCCGAGAATCCCTTGCCGCCGACCAGAGTGACCTCCATGGGGAGGGTCCTGGCCAGCGCAATCGCGCGGTCCGGAATGGGGCCCTTGAAGCCGACGCGCAACCCCCGCCGGTCGTCGACGTACCTGACGCCGGAGATCTCCTCGGGGAACTCTGCATGAAGTTCGCCGATCACCTGGCTGTCGGACGACTGCGAGCCGAAGCGCTCGATGGCCTCCTCGTAGGAGATGCCCTCCGAGCGGGCAATGGCTCCGAGGTCGACCAGCTCGGCATAGGGAATGCCGTCGATCGCCACGTCCTGGTCGGTCACCGCAGGGTCGTAACCCTCGAAATCCGTCGGCCTGGGCGACGAGGTGGCAGC
This sequence comes from Nonomuraea mesophila, assembly GCF_004352805.1. Classification (NCBI taxonomy): domain Bacteria; kingdom Bacillati; phylum Actinomycetota; class Actinomycetes; order Streptosporangiales; family Streptosporangiaceae; genus Nonomuraea; species Nonomuraea mesophila. The sequence continues at coordinate 10,426 of NZ_SMLD01000157.1, read as the reverse complement.
CACCCGGGCCGCGTACCGCTTGACGACCTCCTCCAAGGGGCGGCCCGACGACTCCGCCTCTCGCTTGAGCCGCTCCAGGGTGGGCCGATGCACTGTGGGCTGATCGGCCCGCGGCAACACGATCGTCTGGGTCCCGGCCACAGTGGGCACCGGACCGGCACCGGACTGGCCGCAGGCGCACAACGACGCGAGCATCGCGACAACGGCCAAACGCGATCTCTTCATACCTGATGGACGCGCCACCGACCTGGAGGGTTCATCCGGTACGGCGAAGCCTGCCGCTCCCGCCGAGAGCCGCACCAGCCGCCGTCGGAATGCACCGTACGTCGATCTTGACCTGGATGTGTCCGTCTGGCTTGATCAAAAAGCTTCGCTTCCGTCCTCCTCACGCAGAAAGCCGGGATATCCGGTGCAACTGTTACCGCGGCATGTACCCACACCATCGCCCTGACCTCACTCGCTTCACACGCCGGTCGGTGAGCCTCCTCTCGGTCATCGCCATGGTGGCCGGGCTTCTCCTCACCCTGACCCCGGCTGCGTCCGCGGCCGATCCACGACGGACGTCGGTATGGACTGGTCTGACCAGCCCGGGGATCTCGCGGTCGGGAACGGCAAGGCCTTCGTCTCCAACGGAGAGCGGATCGTTGTCGCGGACACTGACGGCGAGCTCGTGGACACCATCACTGGCCTGTCCGACGCCTACGGTCTGGCCATGGCGCCGCGAGCGGCGCCGAGGTCCGCACCGTGGGCGAGCAGATCGCATTTGTCACGTCCCTCCGCCGGCACCGGCAAAAAACGGAATGCGCGGCGCTGACCGGGTGGTGTTGCATACGGACGTGACCGGCGGACCCCTCGTCCGGCCGCGCCGACCAGGTCACGACGTGTCAGATGCTCGGCCACAACGACTCCAGCAGGGAGAGGCACCGCACACATGAAGGACACCGAGATCCCGCGGGCGGTGGCCGCGGCCGTCGACACGGCCGCCGAGTACGGACTGGGCGCCGACGACGCCGATGTGCTGCACAACTCGAACCGGATCGCCGTCCGGCTGCGGCCCAGCGGCGTGCTCGCCCGGGTGGCGCCCGTCGCGCACCGCCCCGACTTCGAGGTCGAGATCGCCCGGAGCCTGGCCGGGATCGGCAGCCCGGTGGCGGGTCTCGATCCGAGGGCCGAGCCCCGCGTCCATGTCCGCGACGGCTTCGCCGTCACCCTCTGGACCTACTACGAACCCACCGCCGCACCCGAGGACCATCCGCCCGCCGCCTACGCCGACGCCCTGGCCCGGCTGCACGCCGGCCTGCGCGGCATCGACTTCGCCGCACCGCACTTCACCGACCGCGTCGCCGACGCCCTCCGGGTGGTGGAGGACCCCGCCGTCAGCCCTGACCTCGGCGCCACCGAACGCGCCCTGCTGACCGACACCCTCCACACAATCAGCCGCGCGATCCTGGACCGCGGCGCGCGGCAACAGCTCCTGCACGGCGAACCGCACCCCGGCAACCTGATCGCCACCGCGGACGGCCCTCTCTTCATCGACCTGGAGACCGTCTGCCGTGGACCCGTCGAGTTCGACCTCGCGCATGCGCCGGAGGACGTCGCCGCGCACTATCCGGGCGCCGACTCCGGACTGCTCGCCGACTGCCGGATCCTCAGCCTCGCCTTCGTGGTCTCCTGGCGTTGGGACCGCGACGACCAACTCCCCGACGGGCGCGAAAGGGGCCGGGAGTGGCTCGCCCAGATGCGGGCCGCCCTCGACCGCCGGGAGCATGGCTCCCGCTGACCGGCGCCCACGCCGCGGCCTGGGTGACTTCCTCCAGGGCGGCGCTAAGCGGGTCTGGATGCGGCGTCGGTGGGCGACCTTCGATCTCACGCGCCAGGCCGTATCAGGCCGCTCTCGTAGGCCAGGATGACCAGCTGGACCCTGTCGCGCACGTCCAGTTTGGCGATGGCCCTGGTGATGTGGGTCTTGGCGGTCAGCGGGCTGATGACGAGGCGTTCGGCGATCTCGTTGTTGGACAGGCCGAGCGCCACGAGCTTGACCGTCTCCAGTTCCCGGGCGGTGAGGGTGGCCAGCTGCTGTCCCGCGCCGGGCGTGAGGTCCTGCCGGTGGGCGAACTGCTCGATGACGCGACGGGTCACCCCCGGAGACAGGAGCGCCTCCCCACCGGCGACGGCGGTGACCGCCCGGCGCAGTTCGGCGGGTTCGACCTCTTTGGTGAGGAAGCCGCTGGCTCCGGCGCGCAGGGCGGCGAAGACGTGTTCGTCGGTGTCGAACGTGGTGAGGATGATGACGCGACAGCCCGAAGTGGCCGGATCGGTGACGATGCGACGCGTGGCGATGATTCCATCGGTGCCCGGCATGCGAATGTCCATGAGGATCACATCGGGGTGGGCGCTCACTGCCAGCCGTACGGCTTCGTCGCCGTCCTGGGCTTCGCCGACGACCGTGATGTCCCGGGAGCGGGCCAGCAGGCTGCGGAAGCCGGCCCGTACGAGTGCCTGGTCGTCGGCGAGGAGCACCTTGATCGTCATGCCGTCGAGCCTGCCACAGGGATGTCGGCCCGCACGGCGAAGCCGCCGCCGGGGACGGGTCCCGCGGTGAGCGCGCCCCCGAGTGCGCTCACCCGCTCACGCATGCCGGCCAGGCCGTGGCCTTCGGTGACGTCGGCGTCGCCCGGGACCTTGCTGCCGTTGTCCGTGACCTCGACGGTGATCGAGTCAGGCTGGTAGCCGATCGTCACCTCGACCCTGTCTGCCCCTGCGTGCTTGAGCGTGTTGGCGAGGGACTCCTGTACGACGCGGTAGACGGCGATGGCGGTGACGGCGGGGACGGATGCCCGGTCGCCGTTCTCGTCGAGGGTCACCTCGAGCCCGGCGGTGCGGGCGTCGGCGATGAGCGTGTCCAAGGAGGCCAGATCCGCCTGAGGTGCGGTGTCGCCGGGACTGTCACGCAAGATCGTGATGAGGGAACGGAGATCGGTCATCGCCCGGTTCCTGACGTCCTTGGCCAGGCGTAGCGCGGCGGCGGCCTCTGCCGGGTCCTCCTCCAGAGCGTCGGCGGCGACGTTGAGCTGCACGCCGACGACGGCCAGCGTGTGGGCGATGACGTCGTGAACCTCGTGCGAGACGCGCAGCCGTTCCTCGGCGGCATGCGCGCGACTGTCGGTTTCGCGTAGTTGCGTGCGCCAGCGCATCGCGGCCGCGTAGGTGAGGGCCGCGGCGATGAGGATCGCCAGGAGCAGTCCTTCCCCCGCGACGTGGATCAGGTAACGGGTGGGGTTGCTGTCCAGGATCCAGTAGGCGTCGACCGCGGAGTAGACCAGCTGGGCCAGGCCGATGGCGGCCACCCAGCGCACACGTGGTGTGGTGGCGGCGGTGAAGTAGGCGACCGCGGCCGGCCAGATCCAACCGGCGGGAGACCAATGTCCGGTGAGGTGATAGACGAAGATCCCGCCGACCGACAGCAGCAGCACGGTCATCGGCCAGCGGCGTCTGACCAGCAGGAGCGCTCCGAGAAGCAATCCGAGGGGAATGGTGCCCTGCCAGGGGATCCGCACTCCGGTGGCGAGGGCTACGGCGACGAAGAAGACCAGCGTGACGACGGCGAGCGTGATATCGGTGATCCGGGCGAGGTGCCGGACAAGAGCGGGTTCGCGTCGCAGGGCGGGCGCGGCCATGCGGAGGCCCTTTCTCTAGGGGGGCGGGCGTGACGCCGGACCGCGTCGCCCTGGTGGTCACCTGGGCGACGCCGTCGGCATGCTCGGCTTCCGTAACCGCGTGGGCCGGCGGGCTCAAGGAGCGCGGAAGCTCTGGATCTGTTTACCAGCCCGGGTGGGAAGGGACGGATCAGACGTGGGTGACCAGGAGGGTCACGCCTGCCTCGCCGCCGCAGTCAACGAAGACAGGACCGACGCCGTTACCGATCTTGGGGGAGAGGGTGGCCTTGGCCACGAACCCCTTCGCATCGTCCTTGACGATGCGGATGTTCTTCAGCACCGGATGCTTCCTGTCGAGCCCGGCGAGCACGGCCTTGAGCCCTTTGCCACCGCCGCAGTGTCCGGTGATCGTCACCTCCTGGCCTCGCTCGGTGGTGGGGTTGGGGCTGACCCGGACCACCGCCCTGGCACCCTTCGGCGGCTTCGGCGCGGCCATCGCAGCGGTGGCAGCCTCGCCGGCCTCGCCGGCCTTGCCGACCTGGGCACCAGCCGGCGCGCCGGCCCATCCCAGCAGACCCGCCGCCAAGCTCAGCCCGGCGACCGCAGACATCACTCTCTTGCTCATGGCGATTTCTCCAGTTCTCATCCGGTTATCTCGACGAGAAACGCTAGGCCGGGCCGCAGCGGGAGCGCGTCGTCCGTTGATCGTCACCTGACCTTGCACCGTTCGCTGTACGCACTACACCGAAAGAAGTAGGTCCCAGGCGTCGACGAACCGTACGAGACCGAGACCGTCAGTGGTCAGGCGGGCTGGCCCAGGGGCCGGACGGTCAGGGTGTTGAGGTCGACGCCTGCCGGCTGGTCGAGGGCGAAACAGATGGCCTCGGCGATGGGCTGGGGAGGCAGGGCGAACGGGGGAACGTCGGCGCCCTGCCAGAACGGGGTGTTGATCATGCCGGGGTTGACAAGAGTGACACCGATGCCGCGGGTCGTGGCGTGCAGGCGCAGGTTCTCGGCGAGTCCGGTGGTAGCCCACTTGGTGGCCGAGTAGAGATTGGCGGGGGAGTTCTTCAGACCGGCGACGCTGCCGATGAGCACCAACCGTCCGCCGGTGGCCTCAAGGTGGGGCAGGGTGGCATGGGCCAGCAAGGCGGGGCCGAGGACGTTGGTGAGGACCATCGGCGCCCACGACGTCGGGTCACCGGCTCCGATGGAGTCACCGGACATGAATCCGGCGTTGGCCACCGCCGCGTCAAGAGCACCGAAATGCTCCACGGCGCGGGTCACGACCGACTCGGTGGCCTGCCAGTCCGCCGCGTCCGCGACAAGACCCAGCAGCCGGCCGGGATGGCCGGCCTCGTCGAGGAAGGTCTTCAGTCTGCTCTCGTCGCGGCCGGTGACCACCACACGGTTGCCGCGGTCGAGGAGCAACCGCGCGGTTCGGGCGCCGATGCCGCTGGTGGCGCCGGTGATCAGTACGGTCTTGTCGGCCATGGTCATACTCCTGAGCTGTGTACGGGGGCGGCGGACGGCGGCCCGCGATGAACGGGTGCCGTACAGGTCCGCCGACCCCATGAAAGCGGCGCCGTCAAAGGTGGGCGAGGTCGCGTTTATGGGGGGTATAAATGCAACCTTTCTGCCGGCCGGACCATCGGTACTGTGGACGAATGGCGCCCCCGTCCGGAAACCACACCGGCGACCCCACCGACAACCGCTCGGACATCCGCGACTTCCTCACCAGCCGACGCGCCAAGCTCGCCCCGGAGCGGGTCGGACTGCCCACGAGCCGACGCCGACGGGTTCCTGGACTACGGCGCGAGGAGGTCGCGGCCCTCGCCGGCGTGAGCACCGAGTGGTACACGCGGCTGGAGAAGGGCCACATCAGCGGCGTCTCCGAGAGCGTGCTGGAGGCGGTCGCGCGGGCACTGCTCCTCAATGAGGACGAGCGCACCTACCTGCTCGATCTGGCCAGAGCCGCTCGCCCCGCCCGCCGCACATCGCACCGCCGCAAGGACGTCAACATCCCGTCTTCCGTCCAATGGATGGTGGACTCGATGAGCATGGCCCCCGCTTTCGTATGCAACGGCCGTTCGGAGCTCGTCGCGAGCAACGCGCTGTGCAGGGCCCTGTACGCCCCGATGTTCGACAGCGACACCGCCGGTGATCGGGGCTGCGCCAGTTTCCCCCGGTACTTCTTCCTCGACCCCGGCTCTCCCGACCTCTTCGTGGACTGGGAGGAGGGCGCGAGGGCCACGGTCGCGGTGCTCCGCGCCGAAGCCGGACGTGACCCTCACGACCGGGCCCTGCGCGAGCTCGTCGGCGAGCTGTCCACGCTCAGCCCCGACTTCCGCACCATGTGGGCCAGCCACGACGTACGCATCCGTCACGAAGGCATCAAGCGGCTGAACCATCCCGAAGTCGGCCGGCTGGAGATGACCTTCCGCTCCCTGAACCTGCCCCTGCCGCAACGGGCCGCCCACAACCTGATCATCTACACGGCCGAGCCGGGCACCCCTTCGGAGGACCGCCTCAAACTCCTCGCCAGTTGGACGGCCGCCCAGACCTCACCCCCGCCCGGCTGACCTCACGTCCATGAGGCGGCTGTTCAGGGGCCGGGCAGCAGCAGTTCAGCGTGCTCGAGCCGCGATCAGCTCATGGAGCCGCTGGGTCACGGGATCGTGCGGGTGAGCGGCGTGGGACATGTGCAGCCAGCCGTCGGCGTCGAGCTGGAAGAGATCGTCCCGGATGGACGGGTCGGAACCGCGTTCCAGCAGCAAGCGGATGACCTCGAGATGACCGCCCGGGATCGCCCAGTGCAGCCCGATCCGCCCGAGATAGGGCGCGACGTCGGGGTGGACGCCGTGGTCGAGGACCAGCGCACGACCTCGATCCTGCCGGCCGCAGCTACGATCAGATGATCAGATAAGCGACGCCGCTGCGGCTGATCGACTGGCTCGTAAGCCTACCGGGTCCTGCGGCGGGCGGTGCTGCGCGGCCATCGCATCACGATGGCACAGTAGACCGACAAGTCGCTGCGGAAGAGCTGTATTTCACCGGAACAGTCCAACCGGATTGACCACAGGAAGGTCCCGGCATGACCGCTTCCAGGGCGCCTCTGACTCGTGACAGCCTGAGGGTGAAGATCGCCGTACAGCGGGTGCGGCTGGCAGGTACGGAGTACCGCGTGATCCGGCCGGCCAGACCGCTGAAGAACGGATCCCTTCATAAGGCCGGTGGCCATTACGAGATGTATGTGGACCGGACAGACGGCAGACGCATCGGCACACTGTGGCTGCTCGCGGCGCGATCGCCGCGGTCCTTGGTCTATCTGCCGATGCGTACTGCTCCGGCTGTCCCCGGTTTCGGCGCGGAAGGCGAACAGCCGCTGGACCTCGTGCTGGTCCCCCGCGCGATGCAGCTGCGCCCTTCGCGCTGGAACCGAATCCGGGAGCGTCTCAACGCGGGGAACGCCGCTCGCGAGCTACGCACCGCCAGTGTGCCGGAGCGAGACCTTCCCGACATCGAGGCTGATGACATCATTCCTGACAACCCGAAGGAGGCGAAGAAGTTCGTCCTTCGTAAGGACGTCTACGCCGAGACATTGCTGCTGACGGGTGGAACCGCAGGCTTCCGGGAAGGAGCGAAGGCGATATTCGCCGTCACGAAAGACGGACCGCCCGCCGCCGCGACGGGCTTCTACCAACCAGTTGGATGCAACTATCACACGTGCCGAGCCATCTACGACTGGGACACAACTCCTGACTTCCGCGACTGGGAACAGTTGCACGTAGCGTTCTGCCCGCAATGGTCGAGATGACGAAGGCAGGCAACGGCTCATCCGCCGCGCCACAAAACCCCCGTACGACCCGGCGCCGAGGCCATCGCCAAGGCCACCGGGGTCTTGACATCCCGCCGCCGTACCCACTGATTAGGTGTACCTCTAATTTGACTTCCCTCTAAGTTGTAAGGGCATGCTGCCGCCGCCCGCCGCCCCTCCTGGAAAGCGACGGCTGGAACGGTCCCGACCCCGAGTGGCTGCCCGCCGGGACCGAGCTGATCGACGACTACCTGGCGCCGTTGGCCAAGCTGTTCGGTGACCCGATCCGTACCGGTGCCAAGGTGAGCGCGATCAGCAGGCTCGTCGAAAGCGGCCGCATCCGCCTGGTGACCGGCTTCTTCGCCCATGCCGTCCACCGTGACGGCGCACAGGCGCGAGTGATCAGCCGCGACCCGTCCGGCACCGAGCAGGCGATCACCGCCGACCGCATCGTGGCCGCCACCGGCTACCGTCCCGACCACACCATCGCGAGCGAGCTGCGCCTCGACCTCGACCCCGTCCTCGGCTCCACCCGCACCCCCGAACACTCCTTGCCCGGGAGCATCCGCAGCCGCGCGTCGGCGGATCCCCAGCTCCGTGCCGCACGGAAGGCGGTCGCTGACGATCTGACGTCGTGGCCGCCCGCGCCTTCTTGGCGAAGTTTTGGGGGCCGGTCCGCCGAAGGCCGCCCTAAGCTGGAGAAGATCCGCAGATCACGCCTCCGAGGAGGAAACCATGGCGAAGTTCATGGACGTGCATCACGGCATGATGGGCATCACCGACGAGCAACTCCAGCAGGCCCACGCCGCCGACCTCGCGATACAAAGAGAGGAAGGCGTCACCTTCGAGCACGCGTGGGCCGACCCTGAGCATGGCGTGGTGTACTGCCTGTCGGAGGCGCCGGACGCGAACGCCGTCCAGCGCATCCACGAGCGGGCGGGGCACCCGGCCGACGAGATCCACAAAGTGCAGCTGACCGTCTGACCGGGGACGATCATCGGGCCGAGCCCTTGGACGGCGCCCGCCGGCACCGCAGTTGCGAGCGAGAAACCGCAGGCCGATCGCCACCGCCCCGCTGCGGGTGGTGAGCTCTCGCAAGCGGGCGAGAGGTGCAGGCCGTGAGGGTCAGGTCAGGTGGATGTCCACCGACGGCCGCAGCTTCGCGGCCTCGGCCAGCGCCTGGTGCACCGGATGGCCGGTGAAGGCCCTCAGGAGCTCGCTGTCGGCGGGGCCGGCCGCCGCGGGGAAAGCGATCTGCTCGTAGGCGGCCTGGAAGCGCGGCCCCCACCGGCGCGCCCCGAGCCGGGCGGTGCGCGAGCAGTTGTCCACCATGTACGCCACATCGCGGGCATGCATGTACGGCAGCAGCGAGTCGACGGCCTCGATGATCGACTCGTTGACGATCTCCGACCAGGGGTGTCCGCGCTCGGCGAACTCGTCCACCTGCGCCATCATCGTCGCCACGAACAGCCCGGCCGTGAACGGCTCGGCCGCGGCCTGCCGCCCGGCGCGCTGGGCCCGTACCGCTTCCCCCGCCGCCCACATGGGTGAGCCGCTGATCCGGCTCATCGGCCGGTCGGCCAGGCGCCGGTCGGCGAGGATGACGCTGCGCAGCTCGGTGCCGTCGGCGACCTCGTCGTAGATCTCGGCGATCAGCTCCCTGGCAGGGAGGTAGGCGGCGGTGTAGGCGCGGTCGAAGGTGTCGCGGCCGGGACCGTCGAGCTGCTCGCGTACGGCGTCCAGGCCGGAGCGGGAGATGGTGGCGCGGATGGGGCCGGTGATGGCCTCGCAGGAGCGTTCGTAGGCGGTGACGGGGTCGTCGCCGGCCAGCCGGTAGTGGCTGTACAGGGACTCGACGAGGCCGTGGACGGCGCCGAGCAAGATGGCGCGTTCGCCGACGATGTCGGACAGGTACTCGCTGTCCAGGGTGGTGCGGAAGGTGTAGGGGGCGCCGAGCGCCACCGACCAGCCGAGCGCGAGGTCGACCGCGCGGCCGCTGTGGTCGGCGTGCACGGCGAAGCTGGCGTTGATGCCGGCGCCGTTGACGGAGACGCCCTGCTGGTACAGGCGGCGTACGGAGTCGCCCATGCCCTTCGGGCAGACGGCGATGACGTCGTGACCGGCGGGGAACTCGCCGCCGGTGGCGCGCAGGTGGCCCAGCAGGAACCCGTGGGACAGCCCGATGGCCGCGCCGGGGCGCAGCGCGCCGAAGATCTTCTCGTGGTGGGCGGCGAGCGCGGCGTCGGCGATGAGGAGGATGACCAGGTCCGACTCGGCGGTGACGGCGAGCCAGTCGCCGAGCGTACCGTCGTGCTCCGTGAACCCGTGCGCGCGGGCGTCGGCGGCGGACGCCGAGCCTGGGCGCAGGCCGACGGTGACGGTGATGCCGGTGCCGGCGAGGGAGTCGCGCAGGTTGCACGCCTGGGCGCGCCCCTGCGGCCCCCAGCCGATCACGCCGATGCGGTGGACGCCGGCGAACGCGGCGGGCAGCAGGCCGAACAGATGGCGTCCCCCGGGCAGGACCGTTTCCGTGCCGCCGGGCACGTCCATGGTCTGCAGAGGGAAGACGGCGGAGGTGAACGCGTTGGTGGACATGCCTGTAGTTGTAGGATCCGCTCCTGTCCCGCGGCAAGCGCAACATGTGCAGCGGGTCGTTGCAGGAAGCGGAACACTCTTGGGGGCGTGGTGGAGGATCAACGTGAGCTGCGGGTGTTCCTGCACCTGGCGCAGACGCTGAGCTTCGGCAGGACGAGCCAGGACTGCCACGTGAGCCCGGCGACGCTGACCAGGCTGGTGCAGCGGCTGGAGGCGCGCTTGGGGCAGCGGTTGTTCGACCGAGGGCCGCGGCAGGTCGCGCTGACGGCCGAGGGCCGGCGCTTCCGCGAGTACGCGGTGGCGGCGCTGGATCTGTGGAACGCCTACCGGCAGGGGGATGTCGATCCGGGGGAGCTGT
>NZ_SMLD01000156.1:0-22453 GCF_004352805.1 Nonomuraea mesophila | reverse complement strand
TCCGTAAGCGCGGGCGACCTCTGCCTGGGACCGGCCCTCGACGACAACAGCGGTGATGACAACTCTGGCCTTGGACACACCGCACACGCTGTTGATCGCGGCGGTTGCCTATGTCCTGAGACACACCCTGTTGAAGTTTCCTATGTCCTGCGACATGGGTTTCCTATGTCCTGAACCAGCACACTGCAGGGGGCACTCGATCTTGACCAGCGGTTCCGGCCGCTGACCAGGGCGAACAGCGTACGAACGGGCGGGCCTCCGGTCTCACGGAGTCCCGCCCGTTCTCGTTGACGCTCGCTGGCTGTGAACCAGTTGTGGGCCGTGATTCGAGTGAGTCAGACCCGCCCAGCGACAGAAGCTGCCCGATCGAAGCTACGAACCGCCTAGAGATTGGGGTTGGCCCGGTTTGGTGGACACCTAATCTCTGGGGAACCCTGATTCCCGGAAGAAGAGGTGTCGCGCAGGCACATGAGCACGATGCTTCGGCGCAACGCTCGGGGCCCGGCCTATGCTGGCCGGCTCGGCGTGGCAGGCCCGGAGTCTCCTCTTGCCAGGAAAGCTGTCAGCGCCCCGAGCGTCGGATGCTCGACCAGTGTGTCGATCTCCATGTCGCGGCCCAACTCGCGGCGCACTCGGCCCGCCAGGCGGACCGCCTGCAGCGACGTCCCGCCCGCGGCGAAGAAATCGCTGTGGGGGTCGGCGGCGTTCAGGCCTAGCTCCTCCGCCCAGATTCGCGACAGTGACCGTTCCAACTCAGATTCCATGTTTCTCCTTCATCCGAGCAGGTGTGTTCTGAGGGCTGCCACTTCACCGACGTCCAGCCCGGCGCCGATCAGGTAGGCGTCGACGGTACCGTGAACGGCGCGCAGTCCCGACAAGAACAACCTGATGGAGCCGCGCGGCGAAGAGAATCCCGGCAGGACGGCCTGCCGATTCCTCCGGGCCCAGGCCGCATACCTGACGTTGGCCCGCGCGCTCAGGGCGTAGTCGGCATCGATGTCGTCATCGGGTACGCCGAGCAGCGCGAGCACGAGCGCGCACACCACTCCGGTACGGTCCTTGCCCGTCACGCAATGGACGAGGACGGCCCCTGAGCTCTCCGCGGCAATCACCCTGATCGTCTCGGCCAGACCATGAGCCCCCTCATCCGCCATGTCGAGGTAACGATCGGCGAAATAGCGGGCCGGGTCAGCGCCGGGACGGTACGGAGCGTGCTGCCACTCTCGATGACCGAGATCGATGTGCCGGTAGGCGATGCCATCGAGGTCCGGCATGCGACCCTGCCGCTCGATCTCGTACGTCCGGCGCAGGTCCACCACGGTGCGAATGCCCAGCGAGCCGAACCGTGTACGATCGTCGCCGCTCAGATGGGACGGCGCGTCAGAGCGGAACAACCTGCGCCATCGCACCGATCGGCCGCCCATGGTTGGGTAGCCTCCAACGTCACGGAAGTTGAAGACCTCGGTGAAGCCGATCTCCCGTCGCATCCGTGCACTTCCCGTGGTCACTGGTAGCCCTTGGCCTGGGTGAGGTAGAGCGTGGCGTACTCCCCGCCGCTCGCGAGCAGCTCGGCATGACTGCCTTGCTCGGTGACCCGGCCGTCAGAGAGCACCACGATGTGGTCGGCCAGATGCAGGGTCGAGAAGCGGTGCGAGACGAGAATGACGATGCCGCCGTTGGCTGACACCTGTGCACACTGTTCGGCGAACTGTTCGAACACAGCGTGCTCGGCCTGGGGATCGAGCGCGGCGGTGGGTTCGTCGAGGACCAGCACCAGCGGCGAAGGGCGCATCAGCGCACGGGCGAGGGCGAGTTTCTGCCATTGGCCGTGCGACAGTTCCTCTCCGTCGAACGCCCGGCCGAGCTGCGTGTCCAGTCCATGAGGAAGCCGGTCGATCAGCTCGGCCGCGCCTCCCCTTTCGGCGGCTGCAAGCACCGCCGGCCGGTCCGCCAGCCGGGACAGGTCGCCGATGCCGATCGCCTCGCTCACGGGAAGCTGTGGCGTGACGAAGTCCTGGAAGGCTCCGCTGAGCCGCTCCCGCCACGCAGCGGCGTCGATGTCGGCGAGCTCGACGCCGTCGACGAAGATCGACCCGGACGTGGGCCGGTACATCGCTGTGAGCAGCTTGACCAGGGTACTCTTGCCCGCGCCGTTGACCCCGACCAAGCCGACCACCGACCCTGCGGGCAGGCGCAGGTTGATCTCGCGCAACGCAGGCGACCGCGTCCCCGCGTAGGTGAAAGCGACGTCGTCGAGCACGATGCCGTCCCGCAGCCGGTACGGGGCCGAGCGCCCGTCGCGCGTCTGTGCCGCCGCGTAGTCCTGGAGCCATAGATAGTGCCGCCCCACCCGGCCGGCTTCGGAGAGCCGGCTCACGCCGTCGAGCGTCGCGTCGATCTGTTCGCCGAGGCGGCCGGCCAGGACGATGATCAGGACGAGGTCGCCCGCAGTGGCCCTGCCCGTACGGATCATCGTCACCGTGATCCCGAGCGCTGCGACGAGACCGGCGATGAAACAGATCCATCCCGCCCACCGCCACGCCGCTCCACGCACCTGGGCGGCGACTTCCCGTCGTGTCGCCGACGCCCAGAGGTTCCGGGCACGTCGGCTCAGCTCCCAGCCGTTCCCTGTGATCCGCACCTCCTTGCCGGGGCCCGGTAGCGCGCACAGGTCGTGCAGCGCCTGCTCTTGCCGTGCCGCTTCCGCAGTCTCGTCCAGGGCTCGCTGGACCAGCCGGTCGCCCCGGTCGCCCAGCATGAGTGGCGCGGCTCCCAGCAGAGTCAGCAGCGACAACGCGGGATGTACGTCGGCCAGAAGGAACACCGTGAGCCCGAGGCCGAACAGGGTCGCCGCCGTCTCTACGGCGACCCAGCAGGAAACCGACAGCGCCCGGGTGCCGCTGGCCCCGCCGGCCCGCAACATCGCCAGCCGATCGAGATACTTGGGGCGCTCCAGGTGCTCGATGGTGGGTATGCGGGAGGCGCTGGTCAGGATCTCCTGGTTGAGCAGGACCTCCACCCGGTCGCTGAGATCGTTGCGCAGGTTGTTCTGGACATGGGTCGAGATAGTGATCGCCGCGAGTCCGGCGGCGCCCACGACCGCGGCGAGCACGACCCCGACGGCGAGGCGGCCCTCGCCCGCGGCCGCATCGACCACCCAGCGCTGCGCCAGCGCCGTCAGCGCCAGCGCTCCTGCGCCGAAGACCACCAGGACGCCGACCAGCGACGCCACCTTGGGATCGGCGCGAACCGACAGGGCGAGCATCTTCGCCAGGATTGTGAGCCTGCCCCTCATGAGCTACCGCCGCGGGCGGTCTGAAACCGGCCAGCCTGCAGGCGGAAAAGCCTGGCGTAGTCGCCGTCCCGGTCCAGTAGTTCCTCGTGGGTGCCGATCTCGGCGATCCTCCCCGACCGCAGCAACGCGATCCGGCCCGCGTGGCGGACCGTGGAGAGCCGGTGCGAGATCAACACCACCGACGCGCCGCGTACCTCGCGGACGACCTGGTCGAAAAACGCCTCTTCGGCCCGCACGTCCAGGTGCGCGGTCGGCTCGTCCAGCACCAACAGCCGCCGGCCGCGCCCCACGGCGAACAGCGCTCTGGCGGTCGCGAGCCGTTGCCATTGCCCGCCTGACAGACCGAGCGAGCCGGCTCCTCCCTCTCGCAGCCGGGTCTCCAGCCCTTCGGGGGCCGAGGCGAGCAGGTCGTCCATGCCGGCTCTGCCCGCGGCGTCGGCGACGGCTCGCCCAGCGGCCTCGCGCTCGAGGTCGAGCGACTCGGGCGCGGACAGGGTGATGTTGTCCGCGATGCTGCCCGGGTAGCGGACGAAGTCCTGGAACAGGACGGTCATGCGCCGCCGCCAGGCGGACAGCTCGCCTTCGTCAAGGTCGGCCAGGTTTGTGTCGTCCACGACGATCCGGCCGCGTGACGGACGGTAGAGGCCGCTGAGCAGCTTGATGAGGGTGGTCTTGCCGGCACCGTTGTACCCGACGATTGCCAGGAGCTCGCCCGGCTCGATGGTCAGGTTCACACCGTTCAGCGTCGGCCGCGGGCTTCCCGGATAGGTGAAGCGGACGTCCTCGAAGCGGATATGCGGGGCGGCAGGCGGGTCCCCGCAGCCGCCGGGAAGCACCGCCGTGGGCCGCGGCCGGGCGCCCCACTCCGCCCCGAGGCGCTCGTACCTTTCGATCAGGCGGTCGAGGGCACGGATGGCGCCCAGGCCGTACTCGATGTCGAAACCGTCCGTCCCGACGTCGCGGGCGGAGAAGATCCCCCACACCGCCACCAAGTAGACGACCAGGTCATCGATCCCGATCCCGCCGGACGCGGCCGCCAGACCCGGTACGGCCAGGCCGGCGAAACCCGCGCCAACGGACAGGACCATCGTCGTCCCCTGTTTGCGTAGGATGTCGCGCCGCACCGCCCAGATCGGTCCGGCCCACGCAAGCGCCGATCGCCTGCGGCGCGCGGTCGCCCACGCGCCCAGCCCGAACAGACGAACCTCCTTCGCGGCGGCAGGACCCGCGGCGAGCTCCGACCACTCGTTCACCTGGCGGCGGTATCGCGCCCGTCCATCGGCGACATCGGTGAGATAGTGCCACTGGCGGCGGTTGATCGCACGGATGAGCAGAGTCGCCACCAGCAGGCCGATCGCCAGCAAGGGCGAGAAAGTGAAGACGACGGCCGTCGCCACCAGCGCCCCGAGGATCTGAAATCCCGCCACGACGATTCCTGCGGTGGCGGTGCCCGGGCTTCTGGTGCGGTTGATCATCCCTCCGGTGTCCCACAGCCGGTTCAGGTCGTCCTGCAGGTCCGGTTGTTCGAGATGCGAGAGCCCGCTCGGTTGCAGGGTCAGCTCGCGTACGCGGGCCCGTACGGTGCCGTCGATGCGCCGCGCTATAGCGACCCGGAGGACCTGCTGCCCGGCCTCGGCGCTCTGCTGCACGACATAGACGACGGCGATCGCCACCAGCAGCGGCAGCGTGCCCGGTGCCCATGGGCCAGGCGAGCTCGGGGCGGCCGTCGCCGTGACCAGCTGTCCGGTCAGCAGGGCCATGGCCGACGGGGCCAGGGCCGCGAGCAGCAGAAGGACGCAGTAGGCGGTGACGTTCCTGGTCCCGCCGAACGGCAGCAGCCGCGCCAGCCGTCGCCGCTCGGCCAGTAGCCGCCGCAGGTCCGGCCAGCTCGTCGCCCCGACGGCGAACCGCGGGTCCAGCCCCGGTGAGGGTAGCCTCTCAAATGGGTTGCGCACCGATCCTCCTCAGCTTTTCGCGAGGCAGCTTCCCATTGGGCAGGCGGCCGAGGTCCTCGACCATCCGCACCTCCCCCGGCAGCTGATGGCTGGCGAGCCGGTCGCGGCAGTGATCGAGGACCTCTCTCCCGGTCGGCGGCTCATGGTCCGCGCGGACGACGAGGGCGATCAGGCGTGCGCCGAGTACGTCGTCGGGCATCGCCACCACGGCGGCGTCGGCGACC
This sequence comes from Nonomuraea mesophila, assembly GCF_004352805.1. Taxonomy (NCBI): domain Bacteria; kingdom Bacillati; phylum Actinomycetota; class Actinomycetes; order Streptosporangiales; family Streptosporangiaceae; genus Nonomuraea; species Nonomuraea mesophila. Next base: position 16,979 of record NZ_SMLD01000156.1, on the reverse strand, counting down.
CCCGGATGAGACATGATCACCGCGGCGACATGTTCCGTGTAGACGTTCTCGCCGCCAACGATGGCCAGGTCATCGCTGCGGCCGGACAGGTAAAGGTACCCGTCCTCGTCGAGGGAGCCGTGGTCGCCCACGGTAAGGAATCCTCCGCGCCCCGGCCTGCCCGGCCTGATCGTGCCGCGCCCTGACTGGTTCCCAGGAAGGCCGCGCATGTGTACGGTGCCGACCTGACCGGGCGGAAGGAGACGCCCTTCGTCGTCGTAGATTCTGATCCGGGTCAGGAAACCGCGCCCGACGGTGCCGGGGTGGGCCAGCCATTCGTCGCCCCGGCAGAGCGTCTGCCCGATGTCCTCGGTGGCGGCGTACATCTCGAAGAGCCGCTGTGGACCCACCGCCTCGATCCAGGCCCGTTTGGTGTCGGCGGGGCACGGCGCCGCCGTGTGCAGCACGCCGCTCACCCGCCGCAGGGCGTCCGGTCGTCCGTTCAGGGCCGGTTCCAGCATCCGCATGTGCGTGGGAGTGAGCTGGATCCAGTCGATGTGGTGCCGTTCGATGAGCTCCAGAATCGGGCCGGGGAGGAAGAACTCGGGCAGCACCAGCGTGTTGCCGCTCAGTGTGCCTTCGAGCAGGTGGTTGAACGGCGCCGCGTGGGCGAGCGAGCCCACGACCAGATGGGTCTGCCCGAGCCGCCATCCGGCCGTCTGCAGCAGCAACGACGGCCCTTTGTCCGGGTGGAAGAACGGCATGCCGGCCCTCAGCACCGGTTTCGGCACGCCGGTCGAGCCTCCGGTCACCAGGACGTACCCTCCCTCGCCCGCGGCGGGCGACAGGTCGGCGGCGAGCCCCGATGCCCGCCGCAGGAGGTCGGGCGCGGGCACCGGCTCGGCTAGGCGGTCGCGGACCGCGGAGAACTGCCGTTCCAGCTCCGCGGACGGTATCGACGGTTCGTAGGGGAGGGCGATGAGGCCGGCGCACAACGCGGCCAGCACCTGGCAGACGCCGTCGAGGTTGCGGTACGCCGGGACGGCGACGACCGTACCGGGATCGGCCGCCGCGCGCATGCGGCCGGCGAAGGCGAGGACACGGTCGGACAGGTCGGCCCAGCTCAGTTCCTCGCGACTACCGTCCTGGGCGGCCGTGATGACCGCCGGCGAGTCGCCCTGCGTCTGTCCGAGCTGCCTCAGCCGCCGGTGAAGGGTGATCACCCGCGCTCCGTCCCGGCTTCCCGCTCGCGCACGAGCTGCGCGAGCCCGCGTAGGGTCGAGGCCTCCAGCAGCTCGAAGACGTCGATCGTGACGGCCCACCGATCCTGGAGGGCGGCCAGCAGCCTGGCGGCGCTCAGCGAATCGCCGCCGAGGTCCATGAAGTCGTCCGTGGCGCCGACGCGTGACAGCCCTAAGACCTCCGCGCAGAGCGCGGCGAGCTGTACCTCAAGAGGACCCAGGGGCGCGACAAAGATCACCTCTTCCGCGTGCTCGTGGATCGCCCTCAGGTCGGCCTCCCAGTCCCCAGGCGCCCGGCGGTCAGTCACCTCGGCCACCCAGACCCCGTCGATCGCCTTGCCCGTCCCGTCGAGCGACTCGTGGACATGCTCGCGCAGCAGTTGCGGGCTGCAGTAGTCGCTGACGTGGACGGCGGCGATCGAGGCGGTCCTGCCGTGGATCTCCACATCCACCAGAATCGCGTCGACGACATCCGGGTGTCGCCTGAGTACCTCGATGGCGTCCACGGCGCCGGAGATGGACATCGCTAACCTCCCACGTGTTGGCTGACATGTTGCGGGGTACCGGCCGGTCTACAGGACCGTCCTGTGCACCTCGAAGGCCTCGGCACCGTGCACGCCGATTTCCGCCCCGCGCATGCGCGCGAGCGCGGAGACCACCTCTCCGCTGCGGATGTGCGGGCTGGGCCTGGCCTGCGTCGCGTAGGCCGCGAGCGCCTCCAGCTTGCGATCGAGGTGGGCGGAGATATCCACGAAGGCCGTGCTTCTGCCCATCGGGTCGGCGGCCCACTGCAGTTTGGTCATCTCGTACGCCATCACGTGCGGGACCAGCCACTTGCCGAACTGGCTGCCGATCGGCCGGGCCGCGGCGAACCCGGCCCGGAAGGTGGCCGCGTGGTCCTGGTCGTAGTCGTCGCCGCTGGGCAGCAGCAGGAGGTCGGGACGTAACCGGTCCATTCGCTCCTGCAGCAGGTCCACCAGCTCGCGCAGGCCGACTGTGTCCAGGCGCTCGGTAAGCTGCCGGTCCCCGTACGCGATCTCGTAGCCGAACCCGAGCAGCCGGCTCACCTCCTCGATCTCGGCCGTCCGCTGGACGAACGTCGTCGGCTGCGTCAGGCCGTAGTGGTTCATGCCGTCCACGGCCAGGTAGAGCACGTGTACCTCGCAGCCGTCGTCGGCCAGCCTGGCGAGGAGCCCGCCGCAGCCGAGCACCTCGTCGTCGGCGTGCGGGGAGACCAGCAGTACACGGTCAAAGCGGCGCATGACGGCCCCTGACATCCTCGCGGCTCCCGTAGTAGTCCGCCGTGGCTCTGATGAGATCGTCCAGGCCGACCGACGGCTTCCACCCCAGGGTGGTCGCCGCGTGCAGCGCCGGCATCTTCTCGAACGACTCCGCCTCGGCGTAGGCGTCGCCGTGCAGGCGCCGTCCGTCGGTGTGCAGGATGGGCGAGTCACTGCCGAGCAGGTCGCGCACCCGTTCCGCGAGCCCGCCGATCGTCGTGCGGTTGGCCGGATTGCCGATGTTGACGATCGGCTCGCCGACGTCAATCGCGGCGTCCATGTAGTCGAGGACGAAGTGTGTGAGGTCGTCGGCGGCCGTGAACGCCCGTATCTGCTTCCCGTCGCCGAAGACGGTCAGGGGTCGTCCGGCGAGCGCCTGCTGCACGAAGGTGGGCATCACGAAGCCCCCCGCACGCGACTGCCGCTGCCCCGCGACGTTGAAGGGGCGAATCACCACCGCCCGCAGCCCTCGGGCCATGCTGTTGACCGTCATTGCCTCGACCACGGCCTTGGCGACCCCGTACTCGATCCTGGCGTTGTAGGCCGTGGGTACCCGGAGGGGGTCACGCTCGTCCAAGATCCCGCTGCGGCCGTAGACCTCCGCCGAGCTGAAGACGCACAACGGGACGTCGGCCGCCAGGCACTCCTCCACGACGGCGCTGGAACTAGCGACGATGTCGTATCCGAGCGTGCCCGCCCGGGGCAGAATCCCGGCGGGGCCGACGTGCGAGGCGGCATGGATCACCCGGTCCACGCCATTGAACGTGCCGCCGCCGGCCAGATAGTCCTCGACGGGTTCCCGTACCAGCTTGTAGCACGCGTTCGACGCGTAGTCGGAACCGTCGATCACCGCCCCGATGGCCGAATCGATCACCCGAACCCGGTATCCCGCCGACAGGTAGGCGTCGGCGACATGGGAACCGATGAAGCCAAGCCCGCCGGTGATGACAACCTCATCCACGTGACCTCCTAGTCGAATGACTGCAGCGCTTCGAGACATGACCGGATGACGGATCGGGCCAGATCCGGGGGTACGACGGCGGGGTCAGCGAACATGCGCACCCCCAGGTCGTCCGCAACCGAGGTGAACACCACGCCGAAGCTGGGGATCCGGTAGTCAGCGGGGTTGCCCTCCTCGATCCGGATCGACGGGAACTGCACCCGTTGCTCCGCCGTGGGGCTGGGATCCAGGCGCATGTAGTTCACGAAATGCCCTACGGCGCCGAATCCCACATAGTCGTCGTCGACGCCGGCCTCCGCCAGGACCTCGCCCAACTCATCCTGGTCGAAGACGGAATGCGCGGAGGCGGCCAGGAGGGACCTACGCATCTGGTCGGCCATGCGAGCCGGCGTGCTGCTAGAGACATCGACCCCGATCAGGCTGTTCTGGGCAAGCATGCCCACATATCCGGCGGACTTGGGCAGTTGCCGGTTGGAGCAGGTCACTCCCAGCGGGAACGAGTCGATTCCTGTGTGCTCGACGCACGCTTTCGCCAGCGCCGTCACGGCGACCGAAGTCTCCGAGGTTTTCCAGCGTGCCGCCAGCCGCCGCACGTGTTCGCCCAGCATAGGGCCGTGCCCCAGGACGACGGGAAAGCCGCCGTTCGTGGCAGGGCGGTTCGCGCCGGCGGGCGGCCTGGCCTCGCCGAACAGCCGGCGCGGGTGTTTCCGCAGCACCTCTCGCATGTACGTGGCGCTGCGGCTGCTGGTCTCCGCGCCGCGCCGGCTTCGCTCGTCGGCCGCCCACTGGATGGGCTGACTCGTGGGGGCGGGCAGCGTGGACGGCCCGTCCAGCAGCGCCAGGAACTCGCGCTTCAGAATCGCGCAGGCGAGCCCGTCCGTGATCATGTGCGACGTGACCAGCAGAACCCAAACGGGTGTCCCGCGGACGGTCAGGATCGCGAATCTCGCCAGAAACTCCTCGTCCCACACGAAGTCATCGCCTATCAGCTCCTCCGCCAGCTCGTAGAGGTCGTCCTGGCTCTGTTCCGCGGTCGCCACCTCCCGTACCGGGACGACGAACACGCCATCACCGTGCACCTCCTGGGTGAGAACGCCGGGTGAGCCCGGCAGGCGCGTGCGCAGTGCCTGATGACGCTCCACCAGTCGCCCCATGGCGGACAGCAGGTCTCGTTCGGCGGTGCCGGAAGGAACGCGCCAGAGGTGGCAGAGGTGGAACTGTGAACGGTTGTGCGGATGAGCGTTCTGTATGGTCCAGATGTGACGCTGAGCCCAGGTCAGCGGGCCGGTTTCGCAAGCGAGCCCGGCGAACGGGATCTCGTACGACGTGTCCACAATGCCTCTCTCAGATCGCTGTTACTTCGAATACCGCGGCCTCGGGACCGACATCCCGGAGATGACGGAGCGAGAAGGTCGGATGCGCGAGCCGATACGTCTGAAGCGCACGTCTCTCACCGTGCTCGTCACTGGCTCCCATATCGTTGTAGTCGTCGAAAATGATGATCGATCCGACCCGCAACCGGTCGTGCAAGAAGCGCAGCACCTCGAGGCAGGATTCGTAGATGTCCACGTCGATCGTGCAGATGGCGGCCGGCGGGAAGTCGTAGTCACGGGCGAGGTCCTCAAACAGCTCCTGGCCGTAGAACCCCTGGAAGAGCCGCAGCCGCTGGAAGTCGGCGCCGTGCGCGTGCAGGTTCGCGACAACCTCGTCATAACCCGCGGCGAAGTCCCCGGTGTCGTAGACGGAGCCGTCCACCGTGGAAGCGGGAAGGCCGCGGAAGGAGTCGAAGCCGAGACATGTGAAGTTCGCCCCGGCGTACTCGCGGGAGATCTGCTCGGCGAACCACAGGCTGTACCCGCGGTAGACACCGAACTCGTAGTACGCGCCGTCCGCGAACGCGTCCTCCGAGCGCTCGCTCATCCGCTGGAAGGCGCCGTGGATGGCGATCGGCAGATGGGGGGACAGCGTGACGAAGGGCCGGCCGGTGGTGATCTCCCTGAGGAAGTGCCTGGCCGGTTTGGGCAGGCCCCTGTAAGCGTTCCTGAGCTGGTGTAAGAGCGCGCTCCTCATCACCGCTCGCCGTTTCCAGAAGCGGCGTCCCGCCCGGTCCCCGCCCGTCGCAGCGCGTCACCGGTGAGGCCGGCGAACACCTCGCGGAAATCCGGATGGGCGAAGATCTCGTACTCGTAGTGGTCAGCGTCGAGCCGGTACGTGTGCAGCGCGCCGGCGTACGGTTTCCACTGTTCGACGTGCTCCGGTGTGGCCTCGGCCGCGAAGTAGTGCACCACGCCGGGATAGCGGGCAGGCCGGTACGCCGCGCACGCGCGAATCAGCCGGGCGTACACCGTCAGCTGCCGGCGCAGCGCGTCGCTCCCCATGTCCTTGGCGAGAGCGTCCCCGGCTTGCAGGACGTCGACCACCTCGGGGTCACCGGCATCGGCGTGCTCTCGCACCCGGCCCTCGACGCGGCGCAACAGCTCGCGCAGGCGATCCTCCATCAAGGCGCTCTCGTCCGGAACCGCGGCGGATCCGAACACCGGAGGGGGTGCGTCTATCAACGCCAGGAGCCCGACGTGCGCGCCTTGTGCGTGCAGCCTGCGGGCCAGCTCGAACGCGATCGACCCGCCGCCGGAGAATCCGCACAGCAGATACGGGCCCTCGGGCTGCGCGTCACGGACCTCGTCGAGGTAGACGTCGGCGAACTCCGCGATGGTGCGCGGGATGTCGCGTTCGCCGTACAGGCCCGCCGCCCGCACACCTGACAGCGGGAGGGGCAGCAGGCTCCGCAGCGCCCAGATCGCGAACGCGTTGCCCGAAGCCGAGTGGACGTAGAAGAGCTTGGGCCGCGGGCCCCTGTCGTCCGGCAGCAACTGCACGCAGAGGTCGCGCCGGGCGTGGGTCCGCAGGTAGCTGCCGAGCGCGTGTACCGTATCGTGGCGGCGCACCAGGTCCGCTGTCAGCTGCAGGCCTGTCGCGGCGCCGAGTTTCGCGGCGATCCGCTCGGCGGAGCCGGTGCCGCCGCGCAGGCCCGTACGTGGCGTCACCGTGGACTGACCCAGCTCGTCGGCGAAGATCTCCGCAGCTACCGCCTCCCACTGGTCGCGGAAGCGGCCCTGGTAGTAGCCGGTCATGTCGCCGCGCCCCCGTTTCCGCCGCCACAGGACGTCGAGAAGCGCGCCACCTCGCGGTAGGTCGCGAGATCCGGCAGGGCCGTCAGCACGTTGGTGAGGCGTTCCTCGGCGTCGGCGTGATGTTCGGCGTGGGCGTCGTCCAGCGCGAGCCGCGCCTGTGCGGCGACGAAGTTGAGGCAGCTCGCGGCGTGCATGGCGAACGAGCGCTCAGGATCCAGAACCGCGGTTCCGCCCGCCTCGCGGTAGGCGGTCATCGTCCTGCCGATCGCGTCCCCGTCGACGCCGTCGGAGGCGAACCAGCGCAGCAGGGCCATGGCCATCTCCCGATCGGCGCATCCGGCGCCGGTGTCGTCCCAGTCCAGCAGGACCCAGCCGCGATCGGTGTCCACCACGTTGGAGCACTGGACGTCCAGGTGGCACAAGATTCGGTCGTCCGGTTTCGAGGGCGTCACCAGCGCCGCCAGGCTCCGCAGGCCGGGCAGCGCTTCCACCAGCTGCTCCTGCCACGGTTGGCGCGCCGCTGGGGCGCCGGCCAGGTATTCCCAGTCCACCTCGTCGACGGTCTCGTACCAGGGCTCCGGCGGGTCCTTGGCTTCCAGGGCCAGTCCGTGCAGGCGCGCCATCAGCTTGCCCAGGCGTTGGGGCGTTTCCGCCGCGTCCGGGCGCGCGGCTGGCCCCTCCTGCCATTCATAGAGGCGGACGCCGCTGCCGCCCAGAGCCTCCGGCAGGTGACCCACCAGCCCGCCGCCCGGGGTGGGAACGTTGCGCGGCGAGCGCACGCCGACGGCGTCGGCCGCCCGCTGGAACGCCGCGCCGCGGGCCACGGCGCGCTCGTCCACGCCCCAGAGATGCTCCTTGACGGCGTACGACGCGCCGCTCACTGTCAGGCGCCAGACTTGTCCCATCGCGCCGCGGCCGACCGGGGTGACGTCCGCACCGGCCGCTTCCAGCCCGAACAGGTCGCAAAGCACGGAAGCCAGCTCCTCATGCGATCGTTCAGTCATGCTCGGCCCTAGCCCGCGCTGAGATCAGGATGTGGTCGAGCTCCGCAGGAAACGCGTCCGCCCGTACTTCGGTGATGTCGAATCCGGCGAGCTGGAGCGCCACGGTGATCTCCCGGATCCTCCGGGGACACATGCGCAGAGTCCTGTACGTGGTGGACTCGACCATGCCTTGTCCGTCCAGGATCTGGTATCCGAACGTACTCGTGATGATCCCGGTCGCCTCGTCGTACGCCGACTGTTCGTCCACTCTGAGCAGTCGCCCGTCCGGATAGTCGAAGAAGCCGTGCGTACGGGTGAGCCCGCCACCGGACCCGGTGAGCGATCCGAGGAAGGCGACGTCGAACCGTTCGACGTCGAGCAGCAGAATGGCGTCCGGCTTCAGCACCCGGCGTACGTTGCGGAACAGCTCGTCCAGTTCGGTGTCGCTGAGCAGGTGGGAAACGAAGTCGTTGGCCAGGACGGCCGCGTCGGCCCGGTCCATCGCCGGCAGCGCGGGCACCGTCCTCTCCACCAGGCGCACCCGGGCGGCTACCTCGTCCGGCAGCGTGGCCAGCCGACGCGCCAGATGCTCCAGCATGCGAGGTGAACTGTCGACGCCGATCACCTCGGCGCCCTCCACTGCCAGCGGGACCAGGATGTCGCCCGTCCCGCATCCGAGGTCGAGCACCCGAGAGCCGGGCGGCAGCGACGACAACTCCTTGCAATACACATCCCCGACGCGGGGAGCGTGGCCCACGTTCAATTCGTAGAGAAAGGGGTCGTAGAAATCGAGCAACGTGCTCATCAGGTGGTTGGCCTCCCAGGTGCCTGGCTGGACGACAGCAGCTCCGCCATGCGATCGGCGAACGCCGGCCTGGGCGGATGCGCCCAGTCCGGGTCGAAGTACGGATACGCCACAGGGTCGTAAGAATGTCCGACGTCCAAGAACGACAGCAGATAGTCGCGTACGGCCGCCTCGCCGACGTCGTCGACCGGATCCGCCGCATAGGAGACGCTCCACTGCCGCCGATCCCGGCCGCCGATGCTGGCATGCCAAAGATGGACGTCGAACGCGATCACATCGCCGGGGTCCGTCGCGATCGGGACACCGGGCCACATCGCGGCTTCCGCGCGCTCGTCGAACAGCGGCTCGGCCGCCGGCCACCGGCGCCGGTATTCGGTCAGAGCTTGGCCGTACGAGCCCCGGTGGCTGCCTGGCAGCACCTGCAGGGCACCGTCGGCGGCGGTCAGCGGCTCCAGGTAGGTCACCATCTTGACCGCGGTCAACGAGGTGTCCGCCGAGTCCTGGTGCCAGGGTGAGGAGTCGCGGTAGAGGATTCCCTTGGCGGGTTTCGGCAGCACCGGCGTACCGAGGAGCCCGACGGCAGCCGGCAGGAGACGCTCGGTGAGCAGTCTCCGGCTCAGGGGCGTGCGATCACCCATCATCGGCACGTAGTAGCCCTCGGTGCCGGTGGCGCGAGCGATCGGGGCGTCGGGTAGAGCGTGGTTCGCAGCCAGCGCGTCGTTCACCTCCCGGCGCAGCCCCTCGACCTCGGCCGCCGCCAACAGCCCGCGCCACACGCAGAAACCGTGGGTGGCGAAGAAATCGGCGTTGCGCCTGATCTGCCCGTTCTGTCGCTCGATGCTCATCTCGTCGCCAGCTCCGGGTTTGACATGCCGCCGAGGCGGTAACGAAGCGTCTCCCGTTCAGTGGACGCCGTGGGAACGCCGAGCCGGACGATCTGCCGCAGGATGAGGTCGTCCTCGCCGACACGCTCCTCCGCCTCGGCGGCCGAGCGAGGGGTAGCGATGCGCAGCAACGGCAGGACCCTCGAGTCGAAGAGCCACTCTCCCATGTCGACCATGCCCACCCCGCCGTCGGGACGTCGGACGACGTCCCTGATCACGCTGCTCTCCGCGCACATGATCCCCGCGGAGGCCAGTTCGGCGAGCCGCTGAACGGCCTTGTTCCCCGGCGGCAGCCAGGGAAAACGGTCGACCAAGACCGGGTTCCCGTCCGCGCCGACCATACGGCGCCAGGAGTGCACGGCCGGATAACCGCGCCCGGCCAGGGCCAGCAGGCCCGCGAGATGGTCAGGTTCCCAGGTGTTGTCGTCGTCGAGGAAAGTCAGGTAGTCGCCGATCCGGCGGTCGATGGCGAACTGCCGCAGCGTCGCCACCCGCGTCCACGGTTCGGCGGGGACGGCGCCCGCGTGGCCGACCGTCGTGAGCCGGACGCCGTCGAGCACAGCGGGCAGCCGGACCGTCTCTGTTGCGCCGGTTCCCTTGTCGAGCCACACGGTCAATGAGATGTCGGCCTCCACGTCCTGCTGCGCGGCGACGCTTTCCAGTGCGGCTGCCAGGAATTCCGGGCGATCTCCCCGGGTCACGACGACCACCTCGACGAGCGGGCGGCGTCCCCGCGCGGCCTTGGGCCGTCGTACGCCTGCGGTCATGGCCGCGCCGAGCGCGTCCAGCGAGGACTGGCCCGCCAGGAAAACGTGATGCGGAATGACGACGTGCCGCTCGTGCCAGTGTCTGGCCCTGTCCAACGGTCCGGTCAACCCCCCGATCTCGCCGTACTGCTTCACTGTCGCCGGCCGGTACAGCGGCCCTTCCGGCAGCGGCGGATACACCCGGTCAAGGACGGCCCCGCAGGTGCGGCGTACCTTGGAGACGAAAGAATCCGCTTCCGGCTCATGCTCGGGCAGCCGTACCACGACGCCGTAGAAGTTGCCCGAACGCGAAGCGCCCTCGTCCGCGAGCACCTCCCAGCCAGCATCGGTCAGCCGGTCGAGCAGGTGCCCGAGCCCTCTGGCGCGGCGCTGCGCCTGGCCCGGCAGCCGGGCGAGCTGGTCAAGCAGCAGCGCCGCAGAGAGTTCCGACATCGCGTGGTTGGCTCCGTGCTGCTGATTCGCAGGTTCGAGCTCGTTGAGCGAGTGGGGCGCCGGCTCGGCCATTCTTCGCCGCGAATCCATCACCAGCGACTCGATCCGGGAGGCCAGCTCGTCGTCGTCGGTGAGCACCACACCGCCCTCTCCCGTGGCCAGGATCTTGGTCGCCTGGGTGCTCATGATGCTGATGTCGCCGAGCGAGCCGGCCACCCTCCCGTCCGCGCTCTCGGCGAGCTGGGCGTGGGAGGCGTCCTCGATCAGCACGGCGCCGGGAAAGCGCCTGCGGAGCGCGGCGACGTCGCAGTGCTGCGCGTAGAGATGGACGCCGAGCACCGCGCGCGGCGCATCGACCGGGCTGTGCCCGACCAGGCAGGGGGAATCGGCCGTGCCGTCGAAGAACGCAGGCACCGCGCCAACCCGCAGCACGGCGGTGGCGCACGCCACCCAGGTCGAGGCGGGGAGCAGCACCACGTCGCCGGGCCCCACGTCGGCGGCCTGCAAGGCGATGACGATCGCGCTGGAACCGCTGGACGTCAAGGTGACGTGACGGCGGTTCGTGAGCCTGGCCAGTGCTTCGGCCGCCATCACGTTCCTGGACGGCCAGCGGCTCGGAGGCCCGCTGACCGCGAGGCGTCCGCTCAGCAGCGCCGCCTGGATCGACTGCGCGCTGAGGTCATCGATCTCCGGCCACAAGGGCCAGCGCAAGTCTGGTCCCTCGGTCATCTACTCACCTGCCAGAGGGAGCTGCCGCCTGCTCGGGCCGGGCACCTCGCCATCGGACCTGGCCGGCAGGAAGGCGGCGCAGTGGGCGGGGTTCAGCAATACCCGGTGCTGAGCGTAGGGCGGATAGGTCTGCTCGTCGAAATCGGTGTACCGGTTGTGGTAACACCATCGGCACTCCTCGAAGTCGTCCGAGATCCGCTCCGCGCCGGAGGCGTGCTCGGCACGCAGGCGCTGGTAGCGGGACCCGTTCCAAATCTCACCGAAGCCTGTCCTGCGCAGGTCACCGATCAGGTAGCGGGTGCCGGGCGCGCCGATAAGGTGGTCGCAGAAGCCGGTCTGCCCGCGGTGGTTGACGTAGAAGTACATCCAGGGGTGCGTACACGTCTTGTCGGCGCGCGACGGGTCCGCCCAGTCCGGGTCAAGCGCGGTGTTCAGCTGCACCTCGACGCCGCTGGCCGCCGCGGCCGCTGCCGTGTCGTGCAGAGCGTCGGCCAGTGTCGCACGGTGAAAGCGGAGATTGCCGGGGTCGTCCGGCTCGAGGCTCACCACGTTCAGGTTGACCCGCACCCCGAACCGTTCACCCAGCGCCACAATGTCCGTCAATTCCGCCAGAGCCGGGCTCTGCACCACGACGTTCAGGACGATGGTGTCCGTCCCGGTCCCCAGCCGGGCCGACTCGTCGACGATCGCCTCCAGATTACGGAGAACCGCGTCCAGCCGGGCGCCGCCGCGCAGCGCGGCGAACGTCTCGGCGGTCGCCGCGTCCAGCGAGACGGTGATACTCACCCCCTGTCGCACCATCCGGCGCCACATCCGCTCGTTGGTCACCGACAGGTTGGTCACCAGCCGGACCCGGCAGCCGTAGCCGACCGCCCGGTCCACGAAATCCGGGAAGCGCTTCAGAATCGTGCTCTCGCCCCAACCTCGCAGGTCCACGATTTCCGCCGTGGGGAACAGCTTCTCGGCGACCTGGTCGAACAGCTCCATGGACATATTGCGCGAACGGTCGAACGGGCCGCCCGAGCGGCACATCGCGCACGACAGGTTGCAGTTCTCGGTCAGTTCGAGGAACAGTACCCGTGGCAGGCTGCTCAGAACGGTGGCACGTTCCTCGAACTCCGCGATGTTGCGGTCGCGGTTGGCGAGCTTGAGATCATCGAAGCGGGGATCGCGTTCGGGCTCCACGTCACGCACTCGCTTGCGCGGGACGTCGCGACGGCGGAGCGCTGATCGCCGTACGCAGATCCGAGGTCTCCCAGAGCCGCTCACACAGGTCGAAAGCCGCCGTGGTGCCCGCACGTTCCCGTTCGACGATCTCAAACTCGTGCAGTTCGCGCCGAAGCCGTACCGTGAACTCCCAATAGGGGTGGTCGTACGCGTCAAGGGCCGCCGCCAGCGCGGGATCGGCCTGCTGAAGGGGCGCGGCACTGACGCCGGACAGCAGCACCACGTTCCGGCAGGTGCGGGCCAGTTCCGAAAGGATCCGGCTGAGCGTCCGCTCGGGGAAGCTCCGCCAGTAGTCGGTCACCAACCCGAGCTCGAAATGATCGTCCGGATACGGAATGCGGGTGCCGAGAAGCGGCAACCGTGCGGTTTCCCGGCCCGGCTCGGGCCGCTCCCGGGTATCTACCGGAAAACAGATCGCGTCAGGCGGCCTGAGACCGGTCGGCCAGCCGGCCGGATCTCCCATTACCAGGACGTTCCCGGCGGTGGCGATCCGCGCGCAAACCCCGGGAAGCTCCTCGAGCCGCGCACAGTCCGACGTGGCGGGGTCCAGCGCCCGGGCGAAGCGCTGGATCGCCGGCACGAGCTCGCGCGACCGCACGATGTCGTAGCTGCATACCGCTTCGACCTCCAGCGTCGGATACATATCCACCAGGATCTGCTCGTTGTGCCGGTCCTGGACGATGTCTCGTCCGCGAAGCCGGTCATGAGGCTGATGCACCGCCTTCGCGGCCGGCGCGAAAACGGTCGGTAGACCCGCACGTGCGAGCCGATAACCCATCTCGATGTCCTCGACCCCCTTGGCGGGGAAGTCGCTCTTGAACCCGCCCACCTGCTCGAAAGCCCAGCGAGGGATGCTCACGTTGTGGGTCCAGAAGAAGGCCCAGTCACTGGGTCGCGGATCGGCCAGCAGTTCGCACAACGGATCGTGAAGCAGCGGCGTCCGCTCCATCCGGTCGGCGACGCCGACCGGATCGCCGAAGTCCCAGTCGTCGCCCAGCAGCAGCCTCCAACTGGCCGGAGTCAACTCACGCACGCTCGTGTAACCGCATACCGCCACCTGACGCCCGGTGTGCGCGTCCAGATGGGCCTGCAGCAACCCGGGGTGCGCCAGGCAATCGGCGTCCAGGAAGACGAGCACGTTGCCGTCGGCCTGCGCGGCTCCGGCGTTTCTCGCTTCCTGCACGCCCCTTGCCGTGTCGTGCCGGAGAACACGGAGCTTGAACGTCGGCTCCAGCGTCGCCATTTCCGCGGCGAGTTCCTCAGCCAGCGGTCGTTCGGAACCGTCGTCGACGAACACCACCTCGAACGCTTCCGGGGGAAGAGTCTGACACGCCAAACTGCGGAGAACATTTCGTGCGGCGACACCACGATTGTGTACCGCCGTTACAACAGAAACGTCCACGTCACCTCTCATGAGAGCTCCAACAAGTCCGTTGCAATCGAAGTAGGCAGCGTTATGGCCTGCGTCGTCCAACTGCCCGTTGTCGAGGCGAGCACAGTAGGCTTTCTCCACGCGCACCGCCCGGGAGCGACTTGAACTTGAAGATAAGGAGAGCCGGTATTTTTTGGGTATGTCGGCGGTATGCGCCTCGGTATAGCCAGGTTGGATCCGTGGAACCGGTCATGTGGTCACCGTGGTGTCCACGATTCACAGCCACAACGGCACCCGCAGCGAGACGGTGGCGACCGATGTCGGCCTGATCGCACGGCAGCCACGGTTTGACCGGCACGGCAAGCCCTGGATCACGCCGCGATTGAGAAAGACCTGCGAGTGGCCTGGTTCACCCTGGAATCCCTCACCGCCACCATCGGCAAGGCCAAGGTCGACGACTCGATCGCGCGCACCGTCACCCGCATCTGCCGCGCCGACCTGATCGTCATCGACGACATCGGCCTGCTCCCAGCCGGCGTTCGCGGTCTCGCCCGACACGTTCGTACGTAGCGCGCTGACCGCCGTGGCCGCCTATGTCCTGGGGCCGATCCGTGGTGCGGCACCGACGCTACGCCGCGCTGGAGGCGGAGCGGGCCACCGAGCGGGAACGGGCCCGCATCCGGCGACCGTTCCCCTGTGGCCCACCCCTCCCTCGACGGCCTGCCGCAGCTGGTCGCGCGCGTCTCGGCGACCGGCCCCGCCGTCCGGCTGACCGTCACCGGCACTCCGGCCGCCCTGCCCGCGGGCACCGAGGCGGCGGCCTACCGCATCGTTCAGGAGGCGCTCACGAACATGGTCGAACACGCGCAGGCCACTGCCGGGGAGGTCCGGTTCGACTGGAAGGACGGCGAGGTGGTGATCATGATTTCCGACAACGGCCGCAGGCTCGCTCGCGAAGGCAGGCTCACGAGCGGCCACGGCCTGAACGGCATGCGGGAGCGGGCCGCGGCCTGCGGCGGCGCCCTCATCCACGGAGCGGGCCGGACCGGGTTCGAGGTGGAGATCAGGCTGCCGGTCGGGAAGCGGACATGACGATCAGCGTGGTGGTGGCCGACGACCAGGAACTGGTCAGGAGCGGATTCGCGCTGATCGTGCAGTCCCAGCCGGACATGCGGGTCGTGGCCGAGACGGGCGACGGGCCACAGACGATCGTGCGATGACGGCCTGGACCCGGTCACGCAGGCCGAGCTTGCTCAGCACGGCGCTGACGTGCGTCTTGACTGTGTGCTCGCTGACCTGCAGCTGCGCCGCGATCTCTGGGTTCGACAGGCCGTGGCCGAGCAAGGACTGACCGGCATCTGAGATGCCGGCGCCGACCTGTACGTCGACGGCAGCGAAACCCAGTTCGTCCTGGCATCGGATCTTGGTCGACTACGGTCTTACCGGGAGCCTCCTTCCATCCGCCACCGCTCTCCGTGAACCCCTCGTGACCAGAGCCGTCAGGTTGGAAAGAGCTCGATAGTTCATGGGCCGGGCGGCACCACTCGGACGGATCGAAATACGATGCAAGACGCTCATTACGATTATCGCAACATTGTGTCGGAGTGGTTCTCCGAATCCATGAGCATCACTTTCTCTCACGGCCTCGGCATCGACGAGGTAGCCGCAGTCTTCGGCGACCTCGGCACCGGCCTCTACTACACTTACCCAGAAGCGGTTGAGGAAAGCTACGAGGCGTTCGAGGCCGCTGGCATCGGATGCACGGCCATCGTGGGCGAACTGGGCAAGTGGGTAGTAACCGTAGAGCCCGACGGCTACAAAGGAAACCTGTGGCACGTGTTACAGCGTCTGTCGCAGTCCGATCGAGCGATCAGCGTGTTATGCGGCCACGGAACATACAATTTGAGCTATGTCGTCCACTCTCAGATGGTCGCAGACCTACGACTTCGGGATTATTCACACAAGTCGCCCATGGAGAGCAGCGAGCTGGACCCCTATTTTGAGGGCCTGGAATTCACCGGGAATGATTCCATCATAAAGGCGTCCGCCCTCACAGTCTGCGAGCGGTTAACTCATGAGCGTCTCGACGGCACCTGGCTGAACCGTCGGCACCGATGGCTGATGTGGGAGGATCCGGACTGAGTATGATCACCATGTGGGGGCGTTCAAGCGATGAGGCGAAAAAGCTCCTCCTCATGAGGGCCTGCGATTTGAGGACCCGAGCCCGAACAATACAGGCCCGCCACGGCAAGCCGCCTCCGATCTGCGCACCCGCTGCGCCGCACCCGGCGCGGACGCGGGCGCCTCAACCGAGCGTGAATTCGACGAACCCGCACAGGCCGACCGTCGTTTAGTCTTCCGTTCATGCCGACACGTCTGTCGCCCCGCCTCGCTGCGGTCGTGAATGCGCTTCCCCTTCAGCCGCACTCGCGTGTCCTCGAAATCGGGTGCGGGCCGGGGGCCGCCGCACGAGCGGTCGCAGCCCGGCTCACCACCGGCCACATCCTGGCCATCGACAGGTCCGCTGCCGCCATCGCCCAGGCAGAAGCCGCTGCGACAGACGAGATAACGTCCGACCGCATGAGCGTCCGCCAGGTCGCGGGCGAAGACTTCGTCCTGCGGGCTCACGAAGAGCCGTACGACATCGTTTTCGCCGTTCGCGTTGGAGCCCTCGACGGGCGGCATCCCGAGGTTGGTCAGCGAGTGCTCCAGCGCATCGCCGCAGCGACCACGGCACAGGCCCGGCTTTTCATCGACGGTGGCGATCCGATTCGTGAACTGCCCATCCCGCGGATTTGAGCCGATGGATCGCTGCATGGGTTTCGTACCCTATCGAGGTCGGAAGACCGGTGCGGTTGACTCCGAGAAGCCGCTGAAACAATAAAGCGTCCATTTATATCAGTCATGTGACAGTTGAGCTGATGGAAATCGTCTGCAGACAGGTCTGCGTCATTCCTGCACTCGTAGATCACTCGGACTGCATCGTCATCCTTGACTCGCTCTTCGACGTTTTCCAGGGCACGGAAAAGCGGACCGATCTGTCTTGCATCGGGCGGAGCGAGACCGACGGCGGACGCGGTCACCGCGTTGTCCGTACGAACCGGCACCTCCGCTCGGCGACGCCCTCCTGCGCCGCGATGGCCTGGCACAACCCCACCAGGTCGTCGGCGTCGACCGAACGGTGCGCG